>JAXDIC010000146.1:0-4203 GCA_034664185.1 Thermoleophilaceae bacterium | reverse complement strand
CCGGCTGCGCGCGGCGGCGGTCGGCCTGACGGCCGTGGTGGTCGCCCTCCCGAAATTCGTCTACGCGTGAACGCCCCGGCGCCCTGGCGAGCGCGAAGACGGAGAGCCCGAACGGAAGCGAGCGCCGAGCCACGACGCGGTTCTCGATCCGCATGACCGCGGCGAGCGCGCGGTTCAGCGCCGGCGCGACGTGCTCGACGTCGCCGCGGTCGCTGCCGCGCGCCGCGAGCCGGTGGAGGACCGCTGCCGGGAACAGGGCCGTGACCCTGTAGCTCACGCGAACCGGCTCGAGCCCGGCGCCCGCCAGGAGCCGCCGCAGCGCGGGCCTGGTGTATCGCCGAGCGGTGCCCACCGCCACGTCGTGTGCACTCCACAGCCACTGGTACGCGGGGACCTGGACTATCAGCACCCCGCCGGGCCGGATCACTCGCCGGATCTCCCGGAGCGCCACCGCGTCGTCGCGGACCCTCGCGTCGGATAGGACGTCTGTCGCGATTACGGCGTCGAAGGCGGCGTCCTCGAACGGCAGCTCGTCGGCGCTCGCGTGGAGGAACCGGACGTCCGGCCGCAGCCGCGCGGCCAGCGCCACAGCCTCCGCGTCGGCGTCCACGCCGACGCGGTCGTAGCTGGCTGGCAGCCGGTTCAGCACATGGCCGGTCGAGCACCCCACGTCCAGCACGCGGGCCCCGGGCTCCGACCTGGCCGCGAGCGTCTCCGCGACGAGGTCGCGGAGCGCGGCCAGCCACCAGTGGGTTCGCTCCACCCGGGCCAGCGTCTCGTGGTACGGCTCGCGGGGAGGGCCCGACCGCGCCTCCGCTGCGCCGGCGCGGCTTCGCGCCTCGCCACGCACGCCGCTCAGCGCGTGGCGGGCGAGACCGACCGCGGTGTAGGCGCTGGTGCCCGCCGCGCGGGGCCGGCGCTCGACGTCGATCGACGCGCTGGGCAGGGTGCTTCGCTGGAGGGCCAGCCGGTAGTGGCGGGCCGGGCCGGCGAGCAGGTCTGCGACGAAGCCGCGCGAGACGACGCTGAAGTTGCCGACCGCTGGGTCGAGCGGCGCCCGGAAGAGCGCGGCCATTGCCGCGTGGTAGGCCCGGGATGCCCGGACCCGCCACCCGGCATCGGCTGCTCGTGTGCGGCGGGTGAGGACGACGTCGCGGCCCGTAACCGCCGCCGCGTACAGGCGCGGGACGTCCTCCGGCGCGTCCTGGAGATCGCAGTCCATCACCACGACGTACCGGCCCGAGCTGCGCGCGAGCCCCTCGCGGATCGCGGCTTCCTCGCCCGCGTGCCGCTCGAGCCGCACCGGCCTGACGCGGGGGTCGTCGCCACCCAGCCGCGTCAGGACGTCCCACGAGCCGTCCGGGCTGCGGTCATCGACAAGGACCAGCTCGTAGTCGATCCCGAGCGGATCGATGCTGGCCACGAGTCGCCGGTGAAGGGCCGTCAGGCAGCCCGCACAGCCGTACACCGGCACGACGACGCTGAGCTCGCTCAAGGGCTCAAGCCGCCGCGTATCCCACGCCGGCGGCTTTCCGGGCCGCGCCGGCCGCGGCGGCCACCTCGTGGTCGGTCAGCTCGGGAAAGAGCGGAAGGCTGACGACCGCTCGCGCAAGCTGCTCCGCGCCCGCCAGCGGGACCGGGCCCGGCGCGAGGTGCTCGTAGCCGGGATACTCGTGAACGGCTCGTGGGTAGTGCACCGCCGTTTCCACGCCGTGGGCGGCCAGCGCGGCGCGGAAGGCGTCGCGGGCGTCCGTCCGCACGACGAAGTGGTGGTACGCGTGGACGCGGTCGGGGAGGTGGGCCAGCGGTCGGATCGCAGAGCCGGCGAGGCTCTGGCGGTAGACGTCCGCTATCTCGGCGCGCCGCCGGTTGGAGGCCGCCAGGCCGGGCAGCTTGACCAGCAGCACCGCCGCCTGGATCTCGTCCATCCGGCACCCCGCGGCCATCCGGCCACCGGCAGCGGCCAGGCGGCGCAGGCGCTCGGCGAGCGCGGCGTCGTCGGTGACCACCGCGCCCGCGTCCCCGACCGCTCCGAGGTTCTTGGTCGGATAGAAGCTGAACGACGCGGCCCGGCCGAGCGACCCCGCCGCCCGGCCGCGGTACCGGGCGCCGTGCGCCTGGGCGCAGTCCTCGACGACGTCCACGCCCCGCTCGCCGGCCAGCCCGGCGATGCCGTCCATGTCCGCGCACTGGCCGTGCAGGTGCACCGGAACGATCGCCCGCGTGCGCGGCGAGAGCGCCTGGCCCAGGGAGTCGAGGTCGACGATCCCCGACTCCGGGTCGGCGTCGCACAGGACCGGAGTCGCTCCCGTTCGGCGGATGGCCTCGATCGTGGGCGGACACGTGTTGGCCTGGGTCACGACCTCGTCGCCGGCACCGACTCCGATCGCGCGCAGCGCCAGCTCCAGCGCGTCGGTCCCCGACGCCACGCCCACGGCGTGCGCCGCGCCGACGGTGGCAGCAAGCTGCTCCTCGAAGCGCGCCACTCGCTCCCCGTGCAGGTAGCGGCCACTGTCGAGGACCGCGGCCGTCGCGCGGTCGAGCTCGGCGCGCACCCGTGCCGTGGCCCGCCGCAGGTCCAGGAACGGGATGCTCAGCTCAGGATCGGTAGGCGTGCGCATGGGACCGGTAGAAGTCGAGCGTCTGGCGGATCCCGTCGGCGATGCCGACCTGGGGCCGCCAGCCCGTCGCGGCCTCGAGCCGCGAGTGGTCGAGGTACACGGATCCGACGTCGATGGCGGCGCGGTCCTCGGGCCAGGGCACCGCCACCACGCGGCCACTGCGGCCGGCCGCGCTCTGGCAGAGCTCGGCGAACTCGCGCACCGACGTGCGCCCGCACCCGCCGACGTTGATCGCCTGCCCGGCGGTCGCCTCGGTGATCCCGACCGCCAGAAACGCGTCCACGGCGTCCGAGACGTACAGGAAGTCGCGCACCTGGCTGCCGTCCCCGTAAACATCGATCGTCTCGCCGTGGAGCGCGAGGCCGATGAAGTGCGAGATGAACCCGTGCCCGCCCTCCTCGAGGCGCATGTGCGGTCCATAGGTGTTGGTGAGCCGCAGCGAGCTGGACCGCAGTCCGTACACGCGGTGGTAGAGCAGGTGGTAGGCCTCGGCGCTGCACAGGTTGATCCCGTTCACGTCGACCGGGTCGAGTGGATGATCCTCGTGGACCGGAAGGGTGCGCGGCCGCCCGTACTGCTGTCGCGACGCCGCGAAGACGAGCCGCGTCTCGGGGGCGCTCCGGCGGCACGCCTCGAGCAGGTTCAGCTGCGCGCGGCAGTTCAGGGCGAGGTCATTCTCCGGATCTCGCATCGAGGCGAGGTGGTCGCCCTGGCCGGCGAGGTTGAACACGTGGTCCCTGCCGCTGACGAGCTCGTCCACCCCGGCCGGATCGCGCAGGTCGGCCCGCACGACGGCCACCGAGTCCTCGATGTCGCGAAGGTTGTAGGGATTGGCCCCCAGGCCCGGGACGAGCGCGTCGACGATCGTGACCTCCGCGCCAAGCTCGACCAGGGCCGCCGCCAGATGCGATCCGATGAAGCCGAGCCCGCCGGTGACGAGCACCCTGCTCCCCGCGTACTCGTCGAGCGATTGCAGCCGCCTCGCCGAACCTGCCTTCCCTCCAGTAGGCATGCGTCCGTGCAATCTAGCGGCGCGCCGATCGGCCGGTGGGGCTCGCCGACCGGCGGCGAGACAGGCAGCTCCGGACCATGACGTAGGCTCCCGCCGCGTTGCGCGTCCTCTTCGTCACCCGGCCGCACCTGCCTCGGATCGGCGGTGCGCAGCTCACGACGCACGCCGCGGCGCGTGGGCTGAGCCTGCGCGGGCACGAGGTCACGGTCCTGGGCGAGGCCTCGGACCCGCCGGCCGGCGAGCTGCCCACGGTCGACCCGGGGGTCGTTCCCTACCCAGTCCTGGAGCACCCCGATCCGATTCGGGAGTTGCCGGACCTACTGCGTCGGGGGGAGTGCGATGTGGTGGTCGTCGAAGACCGGGGCCACATGGCGTGGATTCCGGAGCGCATCATCCGCGCCGCCGGTGACGTGCCGACGGTGATGCACTTTCAGATGCTCGGGTCCGAGGACGCCGTGGCCGCGCTCGACCCTGGCCTGGACGCCTCAGTGGCGGTATCCGAGTTCATCGCGCGTGTCTTGAGGCGGCGGGGAGCGGAGAACGTCGCGGTGATTCCACCGGCCGTCGACG
>JAXDIC010000101.1:0-14322 GCA_034664185.1 Thermoleophilaceae bacterium | reverse complement strand
TGCAGCCTGCCGACCAGGCTGGGGATCTGCCGGTTGGTGGCCAGGGAATAGGAGAGGCGGGAGACCCCGAGCATCGTGCCGTTGACGGCCTGGATGAGCACCACCGCGCCCATCGCGCCGACCACGTAGCGCAGCGTGTGCACCAGCCAGCTGGGATGGAACGCGGACACGACGCCGAGCACCGGCGAGTCGATGTACGAGCCGCCGAGAGCGGTCTTCCCGTTCATGACCGGCACGGCCATGATCGCCACGGCCGACAGCCCCACCAGCACCACGATCGGCGCGGCGGCGGCGAACACCACCAGGCGCTTGAGCCCGCCGGCGCGGACCTGCACCTCGGCCGCAAGGCCCGACGCCGCCTCGATGCCCAGAAAGGCGACGGTTGCCAGCACCGCCGCGAACCAGACGTCGCCCCAGTCGGGCGTGTTGCCCAGGCTGATCGAGTCGAGCACCTGCTGGGGGTGGAACTCCTGGGCGAGCCCGATCCCGATGATGACCACCATCAGCGTGAGGTTGACCAGGCCGACCCGGATCACGCGCCCGTAGCGTCGGGCGGTGGGGCCGCGGATGTTGGACCAGACCACGAACCCCAGCACGGCCGCCGCCACGAGGTCGTCGAGCGGGAACTTGCCGACGTCGTGCCAGAAGGCGGCCAGGTACTGCGACACGGCGAACGCGCCGATGGCCATGACGATCAGGTAATCGAGCAGCACCGCCCAGCCCGCCACGAAGCTGACCAGCTCGTCGAACGCGTATCGCGCCAGCGTGGACGACCCGCCCCGCTCCGGGTGGATCGAGTTGCCCTCGACGTAGGTCATCGTGGTGATGACGAAGAAGAGGGTGGCCAGGAGGAAGACGACCGGCGTGAGCCCCAGCGCGTGCTCCGAGACCACGCCGAGGATGAAGTAGATCGAGGAGCCGATGGCGCTCAGGCCGATCGCGGCCAGGCGCGGCGCCCCGAGCCCGCGCGCCATCCGAAGGCGCGCCTCGGCGGGCAGGGCGGCGGGGAGCGTGCGGGGCGGCCTCACGCGTCGTCGCGGCGGGCGTCGGCCCGGATGGCCAGCACCACCCTGCCGGCCCCGAGCAGCGCGAACGCGACCCCCGCCACCACGCCGATGGCCAGCGGTCCGCCGCCGCGAGCCAGCGTGGCGATGACCATCGCGATGCCCAGCAGACACAGCGCCGCGCCCAGCACCCTCGTCGACTCACGGTAGGCCCGCTCCACGGGCGCGATTCTAGACCTGCGTCAGGCTGCCGCCGCGCGGGTGGCCGAGCCGGGAGGCGCCTCGATGATCACGCGGCACGGCCGCTCGGCCAGCACCGTCTCCAGCGTCTTGTTGAAGACCGGGAACCCGCTCCGGCGCGGGGGCAGGGGGATCACCAGCGCGCGCGCCCGGATCTCGCGGGCCTCGTCGACGATGCGCCGCCCCGACTCGCCCGGCCGGACCTTCTCCCAGTGCCCGGTCACGCGCCGGCCGCCGCGCACGCGCGCGGAGTCGATCATCGACTGGGCGCGGCTCTCCTCGCCCGGCATCGCGGCGTCGATCGGGGCGCTGACCGGCACCGGGATCGTGACGAGCACGTGAATCCCGCGGCGGCGCCTGGCTGCCAGCTTGGCCGCGGTGGCCACCGCCTGCGGCGAGTACTGGCCCTCGTCGAAGGCGACGAGGATCGAGTCGTACTCGACCTCGTGCTCGACCACGGCCTTGGGCACGACGATCTTGGTCGTCTGGGTCAGGCTCAACCCCTGACGCCGGCGGTAGATGACGTAGGTGGCCATGCCGATCGTGAGCCACACGACGCCGGCCACCAGGGTGTCGAGGTTGAGCACCGTGACCACGATCCACGCGGCGCCGGTGCCGAACGCGCCGAAGACCGCGAACAGCGGAACCGGTCGCCCGCCAATGCGCACCTCCCCCGGGCCGCGGTAGGGCCGCTCGCGGTCCGGCTGCTTCTGGCGCAGCGCGATGACCGCCAGGTGCGCGATGGTGAACGACAGCATCGCGCCGAACGCGTAGACGCGGCCCAGGAAGGCGGCCTGGCCGGGCAGGATCGTGAGGCAGGCGATGAGGCCGAACACCAGGATGGCGATGTACGGGGTGCGGTAGCGCGGGTGGAGCTGGCGAAGCCGCTCCGGGAGCTGCCGGTGCTGCCCCATCGAGTAGGTGAGCCGCGACACCCCGATCAGGCCCGCGTTGGTGGCGATGAAGAGGATCGTGGCGGCGAGGATGCCCACGTACACCTCGGCGGCCGGCTGCAGGGCACCCAGGTGCAGGTTCTTGACCACCCCCAGGATCGGGTCGCCGGCGAACTCCCCCGCCAGTGCCGTGTGGCCGTTCACGACCGGCATGGCCGACAGCGCGACCACGGGCAGGAAGGCGTAGATCACCGTCACGGCGATCACCACCCCGCCGATCGCGCGGGGAACCGTTCGGCCGAAGTCGCGCGCCTCCTCGGCGAGGTTGGAGACGGTCTCGATGCCCGTGTAGGCCACCATGCCGATCGGGATCGCGATCAGGAAGTTGCCGATCGTGGGGGCCGTGCCCAGGTGGATGTTGTGGACCAGCGTGCTGGGCGAGAGCACCAGCACGCAGCCGACGATCACGAGCACCACCTGCGTGAAGAAGTCGGCCAGGGCCAGGAAGATGTTCAGCCTGGCGGCCTCCTGGATGCCGATCACGTTGAGGATGGCCAGCACCGCCACGATCACGATCCCCGCCACGATGTCGCCGGGCGAGTGCCGCAGCGGCCCCCAGAAGACCCCGAGGTAGTGGGGCACGAAGAACGCCGAGATCGAGACCGTGATGATGTAGTTGAGCATCTGGCCCCACGCCGCGAAGAACGACCAGAACTCGTTGAAGGCGTGGCGCGCGAACGACGACGAGCCGCCCGCCTCCGGATACATCGCCGTGGCCTCGGCATAGGTGGCGGCCGTGGCGGCGAAGATCAGCCCGGAGATCACGAACACCACCGGCGTCATCCCCAGCGCGTAGACGGCGACCAGGCCGAGCGCGTAGTAGATCGAGCTGCCCACGTTGCCGTAGGCGGTGCTGAACAGCGCGCCCGTGCCCAGCACGCGCTCGAGTCCCTGGTCCTTCGGCCTCCGTTCCGCCATACCGCGCCGAAAGCTACCTAGCGCGGGGGCTGGCTCGGACTTCTAGACCAGGAACGGGATGATCAGGATGGCCACGATGTTGGCCACCTTGATCATCGGGTTGATGGCCGGCCCGGCGGTGTCCTTGTAGGGATCGCCCACCGTGTCGCCGGTCACCGAGGCGGCATGCGCGTCGGAGCCCTTGCCGCCGTACTCGCCGTCCTCGATCAGCTTCTTGGCGTTGTCCCACGCGCCGCCGCCCGACGTCATCGAGACGGCCGCGAAGAACCCGACCACGATCACGCCGATCAGCAGGCCGCCCAGCGCCTTGTACGAGAGCAGCCCCACGATCAGCGTCACCCCGATCGGGATGAGCGAGGGAGCGATCATCTCCTTCTGCGCGGCCGCGGTGACGATGCTGACGCACTGTGCGTAGTCGGGGCGCTCGGTGCCCTCCATGATCCCCGGCTTCTCGCGGAACTGGCGGCGCACCTCCTCCACCACCCCGCCGCCGGCGCGGCCGACGGCCTCGATGGCCAGCGCGGCGAACAGGTAGACCATCATGCCGCCGATCACGAGCCCGACCAGCACGGGCGGGTCGAAGAGCGAGAAGGAGAGGTCCAGGGTCTTGTGCTTGTCCGCGGCCTTGTTGCTCAGCTCCTGGATGAAGGCCGCGAACAGCACCAGGGCCGCCAGCACGGCCGAGCCGATGGCGTATCCCTTGGTGACCGCCTTGGTGGTGTTGCCCACCGCGTCGAGCGGGTCGGTGACGTTGCGCACCTCCTCCGGCAGGTCGGCCATCTCGGCGATGCCGCCGGCGTTGTCCGTGATCGGGCCGAACGCGTCGAGCGCGACGATCAGGCCGGTCAGCGAGAGCTGGGCCATGACGGCCACGCCGATGCCGTAGACGCCGGCCAGCTCGTTGGCGCCCAGGATGCCCGCGGCCAGCACGATGGCGGGAGCGGCGGTGGACTGGAAGCCCTGCGCCAGGCCCTGGATGATGTTCGTGGCGTGCCCGGTCTGGGACGCCCGCGCCGTGGTGCGCACGGGGCGGAAGCGGGTGGACGTGTAGTAGTCGGTGATCACGAACAGGAGCGCCGTGATGCCGATGCCGATCAGCGTGCAGATCCAGAGCTTGAAGGCGGTGGGCTCGCCGTGCGAGCCGCGGATGATCGCGCCCACGGTGCTCGTGCTGGCGTTGGGGTCGGGCTTGAAGTGCAGGTCCTTCATCAGCCAGAGCGTGATCGGGAGGAAGGCCGCGGCGGCCAGTCCGCCGGAGACGATCAGGCCCTTGTAGAGCGCCCACTCGACGTTGCCAGCCTTGCTGCGGACGGCGAACGTGCCGACGATCGAGGCGAGCAGCGATACGCCGCCGATGACCAGCGGGTACACGCCCACCGCCCCGACGTTGTCGAAGGTGAGAATGCCCAGCAGCATCACGGCCACCGCGGTGACCGCGTAGGTCTCGAAGAGGTCGGCGGCCATGCCGGCGCAGTCGCCCACGTTGTCGCCGACGTTGTCGGCGATCACGGCCGGGTTGCGCGGGTCGTCCTCGGGGATCCCGGCCTCCACCTTGCCCACCAGGTCGGCGCCCACGTCGGCGGCCTTGGTGAAGATGCCGCCTCCCAGTCGCGCGAAGACCGAGATCAGGGAGCCGCCGAAGCCGAGCCCGATGAGGGCGTCCACGGCGGTCTTCTCGTGCACGTCGGCCAGCAGCAGGACGCCGTAGTAGCCGGCCACGCCCAGAAGCGCCAGCCCGGCGACCAGCAGCCCGGTGACAGCGCCACCGCGGAAGGCGACGTTGAGGGCCTGGGCCACCCCGCCGCGCGCGGTCTCGGCCACGCGCGCGTTGGCGCGCACCGAGACGTTCATCCCGATAAAGCCGGCCGCGGCGGAGAACAGGCCGCCGATGACGAAGCCGATGGCCGTACGCGGGTTGAGCGCGATCGCTATGACGATCGCCAGCACCACGGCGACCATGCCGATGATCGTGTACTGGCGCTTGAGGTAGGCCTGCGCGCCCTCCTGGATGGCGGCGGAGATCTCCTGCATGCGCTCGTTGCCCGGCGACTTGGCCAGGAGCCAGCGCGAGGTGGCGATGCCGTAGACGACTGCGGCGCCCGCGCAGGCGAGCGCGATGACGATCCCGTACTGGATCAGGAAGTGGGTCAAGGAAGGCCCTCCGGGGTCTCGGTTGATGGCCGGCCGCGCGGTGCGCGCCTGCCGGCGCCCCTCTCGCAGTTCGGTGCCCGGGCGGTCCCCAACTCGGTCCGACCCGGATTGCGAGCCGGGCAGTCTAGCGGGGCGAGCCGCGGCCCGGCCGCGCGGCCCGCGCTCGGGCGGCGCGCGCGGTCAGGCGCCAGGCGGGGTCCAGATCTTCGACCGCGCCTTGGCACGCTCGGCCTCGGTGTCGGGCTGCCCCGGCTGGGCGGGCGGCGCCGCACCCTCGCCCCCGGGGGGCGGCGGCGCGGCGCCCGGCTGCGGCTGTGCCGGACCCTGGGCCACCTGCGCGTAGGCCATCTGCAGCTGGCTGAGCGCATCGCGGATCGGGCCCTGCGGCTCGGCTGGGAGCATCGGCAAGAGCGCGCGCACCCCGTCGATCGCCAGCTTGGCCTGGGCGAGGTCGGCGGTCTCCTCGCGGTCCCCGTCCGGACCGGGAAGCCCCAGCCGGCGGCCGCCGAGGTTGACCAGGGTCACGGCGGTCTGGACCACCACGTCCTCCACCGTGATCCGGCGCATCTGCTCCTCGAGCGCGGCCCGCAGCTCCTCTTCGCTGGGGGCATCGCCCCTCGGATCCTGTCCTGGCTGGTCGTTCACCCGATCACCTCCTGTCCCGCGTAGCTCGACTGCGTGGCGGCCACCTCCGCCGCGAAGACCTCTTCCATCGACGCCCCGCCCTCGAACGCCTCGCGCTGCCGGGTGGCTCCGTTGCGCGCGGGCAGAACCGGGTCGATGCCCAGGACGCCGCGAGCGGGCGCGGTCCAAGCCAGCAGGCGATCCGGTACGGACGCCGCGGGCAGCTCCTCCTTGCGCTCCAGGTCGATCATGCGCCCCTCCAGCCCGTAGCGGATGGCGCGCCACAGGTTCTCGTCGACCAGCCGCTGGGGGGCCGGCGGCGGCGCGCTGCCGTCGTCGTAGTCCAGTGCCGCCTGCGCGGCGCACGCCACCAGCAGCCCCTCCAGCGCGGTCGCCTCCTCGGCGGTGGTCTGCGCGTCGCAGATGCGCAGCTCCACGGTGCCGAAGGCGTGATGCGGCCGGACGCTCCACCAGAGCTGGGTGTGCTCGACGATCGACTTGGTGCGCACCAGGAAGTCGACGTGGTCGGCGTAGTCGGAGAAGTCGCGAAACGGCTCCGGGATCCCGCAGCGCGGGAAGCTCTTGGTGAAGATCTGAGAGCGCGCGGAGGCAAGCCCGGAGGGGAACCCGTCGAGAAAGGGCGAGTTGGCGCTGATCGCCAGGAGCTCGGGCAGTACCGATCGCAGGCGGTTGCATACGGCGATGGCGCGATCCGGGCCGCGGATGCCAACGTGGACGTGGACGCTGAAGGTGTTGTTGCGCCGCGCGACGTAGCCCAGGTCGGCCTCCAGCCGGCGGTAGTGCTCGGTGTCGATGATCTCCTGCTCCCACCACGGGCTCCACGGGTGGGTGCCGGTGGACGAGAGCAGCGCGCCCTGGTCGGCGGCCATCCGGAACAGTCGCGCGCGGGCCTCGCGCTGGCTGGCCAGCGCGTCGGCGAAGCTCTCACCCTTCGCCGAGCGGATCTCGATCTCGGAGGAGATCAGCTCGCCGGCGACCCTCTCGCGCAGCACGTCGTCGGCGTCCGCCGCCTGCTTCAGCTCGTCGTAGCGCTGAGCCAGCGACCGCGACTCGGGGTCGAGGATGCCGAACTCCTCCTCGATGCCCACGGTGAAGTCGGTGGAGGCCTCGAAGACCTCCCTGGCGAGCCGCATGTCGAGCATCGCGAAGCGTCAGGTGAGGTAGAAGTACAGCGCGTAGAGCAGGTCCACGGCCGGGCTGGAGGTGTGCACCGTCACGTCGGGCGGGACCTGCAGCAGCGCCTCGGAGTAGTTGAAGATGATCTTCACGCCGGCGTCGACGAGGTCGCCCGCGACCTTCTGCGCGGCCTCGGTGGGCACCGCCAGCACGCCCACCACGATCTCCTCGTCCTGGACGACCTTGCCGAGGTCCGAGTAGGCACGCACGGTCAACGGGCTGCCGTCGCCCACCGACTGGCCCACCTTGCCTTCGTCGGTGTCGAAGATCGCCACCACCCGAAACCCGTGGTCGGCGAAGATGTCCGAGCCCGCGATCGCCTTTCCGAGATGGCCGGCCCCGAACAGGGCGATGTTGTGCTGGCCCGCCGTTCGCAGGATCTTGCGGATCTGGGAGACGAGCGCGTCGACGTTGTAGCCCACGCCGCGCTTGCCGAACTTGCCGAAGCCCGACAGGTCGCGGCGGATCTGGGTGGAGTTGACGTGGGTGTAGTCCGCCAGCTCCTGCGACGAGATGGTGTCCTTGCCCATCTTCTTCGCCTGCGTCAGGACCTGGAGATAGCGCGACAGCCGCGCGGCCACGCCGAGCGCGAGCCGCTCCCCACTCGCCAGCTCGACGCCGGCCCCGTCGATGATCGGTTGGACGCTCACGTTTTCACTCTAGCCCTCTCACAGCCAGCAGGTGACGCAGCTCCGCCGCCCGGACGTGGAGCTCGAACGCCTCCTCGCCGTCCACCTCCACGACCGGAATCCGCTCGCCGTAGTCGCGCTGTAGCCCGGGATCGAGGGACACGTCCACCTCGCGCAGCTCGAACGCCCACTCGGCCCGGACGGCGGCGATCTCCTCCCTGGCCTCGTCGCACAGGCAGCAGCCGGGCTTGCCGTAGAGGGTGACGACGGTCATGCCGCGCGCGCGGACGCGTCCAGCGACAGGTAGCCCGGGTAGGGGACCGGCTCCATGAAGCGGGCCACGCCCGCGATCATCGCCGCGTTGTCGGTGCACAGCTCGAGCGGCGGGACCCATACGTCGAGGTCGAGCTGGCCGACCCGGCGGCGGAGCTCCGAGTTGGCGGCCACGCCGCCGCCGATCGCCAGCTGACGGACGCCCTCGCGCTCCACCGCCTGCTGGGTGCGCGCGATCAGCACGTCCACGACCGCTCGCTGGTAGGACGCCGCGAGGTCGGCCGCGAGCCGTGTCGCCTCGTCCTCGCCGATGTCGCGGATCCGGTAGAGCAGCGCGGTCTTCAGCCCGCTGAAGCTGAAGTCCAGCCCGTCACCCGGCATCGAGCGCGGAAAGTCGAACGCCTCCGGGTCGCCGTCCGCGGCCAGGCGGTCGAGCGCGGCGCCGCCCGGATAGCCGAGCCCCAGGAGGCGGGCCCCCTTGTCGAACGCCTCGCCGGCGGCGTCGTCCAGCGTCCCACCGAGCACGGAGTAGTCGGGGACGCGGTCCACCCGCGCCAGAAAGGTGTGGCCGCCGCTGGCCACGAGCGAGAGGAACGGCGGCTCGATGGGCTGCTGGCCAAGAGTGCTCGCCAGCACGTGGCCGGCCAGGTGGTCGACCGGTGCCAGCGGCAGGCCGCGCGCGGCTGCCAGGGCCTTGGCCGTCGAGACCCCCACCAGCAGCGCGCCGATGAGGCCCGGGCCGCGCGTGACCGCCACCAGCTCGACGTCGTCCAGGGTCGCCGCCGCCCGCTCCAGCGCATCCGCGACGGTGGCGTCGATCAGCTCGAGGTGGCGGCGCGATGCGATCTCCGGCACCACGCCGCCGTAGCGCGCGTGGAGCAGGCCCTGCGAGGCCACGACGTTGGAGCGCACAGCCCCGTCGCGCGTCACGAGGGCGGCGCAGGTGTCGTCGCAGCTGGTCTCGATGCCGAGGATCACGCGCGGGCGCCGTGCGCCACGCCGTCCGAGCTCACACCGGCGGCCTGCTCCGGCTCGCCCTCCGCGCCGTCGACGGGAGGAGCCACGGTGCGCCACATGATCAGGGCGTCCTCCTTGTTGTCGTGGTAATAGCCGCGACGGAGGCCGGCCGAGTGGAAGCCGAACCGCTCGTACAGCGCGATGGCGGGGCCGTTCGACAACCGCACCTCCAACGTGTACTGGACTCCGGGGCGGTCCGCGCGCTCGAACAGGCGCTCGAGCAGCGCGATCGCGATCCCGGTCCGCCGCAGGCGCTCGTCCACGGCGATGTTCATGACGTGCCAGACAGTGTCGTAGCGCGAGCACACCAGGTAGCCCACGATTCGGTCGTCGCGCAGCGCGGCCAGGCAGATGCCGGACGGCTTGGACAGCTCGAGCACGAACATCGCCAGCGACCACGGCGTGGGGAACGCGCGCCGCTCGATGGCGATCACCTGCGGCAGATCGGCGTAGGTCAGGCGCCTTAAATGGAGGCTGTCTGTCATGGGCTGGTCGGGCGGGCGTCCGGGTCGCGGATGTAGGTGGGTAGCACGGCCTCGGGAGCCACGGGGGGAGCGGCGAGCGCCAGCCGGCAGACATGCAGGGCACGCACGACGTGAACCTGCGATCCGTCTGGCGCCACCCTCACGCCGGCGGCCTCGAGGACCCTCCGAAATCGTAGCGAGCCGTCCCCCGCCGCAAGCGGGTTCGCGCCATCTGCCTGGACC
This sequence comes from Thermoleophilaceae bacterium, assembly GCA_034664185.1. Lineage (GTDB taxonomy): Bacteria > Actinomycetota > Thermoleophilia > Solirubrobacterales > Thermoleophilaceae > AC-37. The sequence goes on along the minus strand of JAXDIC010000101.1, from coordinate 4,609 downwards.
CGCTCCGCCACCTCCTCGGGTGGCGCGGCGAACGGAGGCCAGCGCTCGCCCTCGCTGCCGTGGAGCGCCGCGAACACCTCGCCGCGCCTGGCGTCGATCAGCGGGAGGCGAGCGGGGGCGTCGATTCCCGCCGCCAGCGCCGCCAGCGAGGAGACGGCCCGGAGCTCGAGGTCGTGGGCCGCGGCCACGGCGCGCGCCGTGGCGATGCCCACCCGCAGCCCGGTGAAGCTGCCCGGCCCGGTGCCCACCGCGACGGCGTCCAGGTCCTCGAAGCCGATGCCCGCGCGCTCCATCGAGTCGGCCACCCGCACCAGCAGGTCGCGCGAGTGCGCCGGCGGCGCGCCCAGCTCATCGACCGCAGGCACGACCTCGAACGCCTGGCCGTCGTCGCGCAGCACGCACGCGGCGCTGGCCGGCGTGGAGGTGTCGAGCCCGAGCACGTTCACGGCGCGACCTCGACCAGCCGGCGGTCGCCGCCCAGGTGCTCGATGACCACCCGCGCCGCCACGCGCTCGATCAGGTCTCCGGCCTGGCCGGGCCATTCCACGAACGCGATTCGCTCGGGGGTGAGGTAGTCGTCCAGCAGCGCCGGGTCCTCCCGGCTCAGGCTGGGCAGCCGGTAGAGGTCGAGGTGTGCCACCTCGACCCTGCCCGCGTAGAGGTGGCCGATCTCGAACGTCGGGCTGGTGACTGGGGCGTCAACGCCCAGCGCCCGGCACGCCCCGCGCACGAAGGTGGTCTTGCCGGCACCCAGCTCGCCGCTCACGACCACGACGTCGCCCGGCGCCAATCCCTCGGCCACGCGGGCGCCAACGCGCCGGGTCTCGTCGGCGCTTTCGGTCTCCTGGCGGATCGTGGGGACGGGCATGACGAAGGGCTACCGGCACGCGTAACCCGAAACGGTTACTGTGGCGCCCTCGTGTCGACCCTGTCTCTGGAGACCCGGGAGGAGCAGGACACGGTCCGCATCGCCGTCGGCGGCGAACTGGATCTGTCCAGCGCGCTGATGTTCGACGACGAGGTCCGCCGCGCCGAGGAGCGGCGCCCGACCACGCTCATCCTGGACCTGCGCCTCCTGCGCTTCATGGACTCCACTGGGCTGCGCCTGATCATGAGTGCGCAGTCGCGGGCGCGCAAGCGCGGCTGGCGCCTTGCGATCGTTCTCGGCAGCGAGCCGGTGCGTCGCATCTTCAAGCTGGCCGGCGTCGGCCGGCGGCTCGAGATAGTGGACCACCCCAGCGCCGTAATCGGCGGCCCGGCCTAGCGCCTTCAGGCGAGGAGGTCGAGTTGTGCCGGCTCCGCGGCGGTCGGCGTCTGCGCCAGGGCCGGCTCCGGGTCGGGCGTGGTCCGGCGGGTGAGCAGCTCCGGGATGCCCGCGAAATCCTGCCGCAGCTGCTCGAGCACCGCCGGGGTGCGCAGCGCCGCCGCGGGGTGGAAGAGCGGGTAGATCAGGACCGGCACTCCCGCAACCTCGTGCTCCTGCGGCCTGCCTCGCACCCGCGTGATGCCCACCGGCGATCCGGTGAGCAGCTTGGTGGCGAAGTTGCCCAACGTGCAGATCACGGCCGGCTCGATCAGCTGGATCTGCCGCATCAGGTAGGGCTTGCAGGTCTCGATCTCCTCGGGTTGCGGGTCGCGGTTTCCGGGAGGACGGCTCTTCAGGACATTCGCCACGAAGGCGTCGTGCCGGCGGTCCATGCCGATCCCGGCCAGGAGCTGATCCAGCAGCTTGCCGGCGCGCCCCACGAACGGCTTGCCCTGGCGGTCCTCCTCGGCGCCGGGCGCCTCGCCCACGAACATCAGGTCCGCGTCGGCATTGCCCATGCCGAACACCGGGTTGGTGCGGGTGGCGGCCAGCGGGCAGCGTTGGCAGCCCTGCACCTCGTGGTAGAGGGCGACCAGCTCCTCGCGACGATCGGCGGCGGTCCGTTCGCTCACGTCCCGGAAGGGTAGGCGGCTGGCCAGTCGGATGCCGTCCACGTGACTTCGCTCACACGGGCGGTTATCCGGGTGGCCGACGGGGTATCCTTGGTGACAGGCCGCTACCCCCAGGGAGCGGACCCGGAACCCACCACCACACCGACCGGTATCCCGATGCGGGAACTGGAACGGACAGCCGCCGACACCAGCCTGACCATGCCCGCCGACGCGGGGCCTCTTCGCATCGGCATCGTGGGAGCGGGCCGCGTGGGCACCGCCCTGGCCGCCGCCCTTCGCCGGGCCGGGCACGAGGTGGACGGGCCCGCTGGGCACGACGGAGTGCCGGCGGGCGACGTGCTGCTGCTGTGCGTGCCCGACGCCCAGATCGACGCCGCCGCTGCCTCCGTCGCCGGCTCGGCCGCCTTCGTGGGCCACACCAGCGGGGCCACCCCTCTCTCCGCGCTCGACGCCGCCGGCGCCCAGGCGTTCGGCCTGCACCCCCTCCAGACGATCGCCGGCCAGCAGACCGACCTGCGCGGCTGCGGGGCCGCCGTGGGCGGTTCCACGCCCGCCGCCACGGCTCTGGCGGAGCGGCTGGCGGCCGACCTGGGCATGCGAGCGCTGCGGATCGAGGACGCCCAGCGGGCCGCCTACCACGCCTCGGCGTCAATCGCCTCCAACTTCCTGCTCACCCTCGAGGCCGCGGCCGAAGCCGTGGCCGCGGGCGCCGGCATCGACCCCGCCACGGCCCGCCAGCTGCTTGGGCCGCTGGTCCGCACCACCGTCGACAACTGGCTGGAGGTGGGTCCCCAGGCCGCGCTCACCGGTCCGGTGGCGCGCGGCGACGAACCCACGGTGGCCGCCCAGCGCGCCGCCGTCGCCCACGCTGCCCCTGAGCTGCTGACGCTGTTCGACGAGCTGGTGGAGCGCACCCGCGCGCTGGCCGACCGCCAGCCGGCCGAGGTGGCTGCATGAAGACGGTTACCACCGTCGCCGAGTTGCGGGCCGCCCTGCGGCCGCTCCGCGGTGAGGGGCCCGTGGGGCTCGTGCCCACGATGGGCGCCTTCCACGACGGCCACCTGTCGCTGATGCGCGCCGCCCGCGAGCAGTGCCACACGGTCGTCGTGTCGCTGTTCGTCAACCCGGCGCAGTTCGCGGCCGGCGAGGACCTGGCCGGCTACCCGCGCGACGAGCAGCGCGACGCGGCCCTGGCCGCCGAGCAGGGCGTGGACGTGCTGTTCGCGCCCGCACACGAGGAGGTCTATCCCCCTGGGTTCGACACGACGGTGGCGGTGGGCGGCCTCACCGAGGTGCTGTGCGGTGACGCCCAGCGCCGGGGCCCCGAGCACTTCCAGGGCGTCACGACGGTGGTCACCAAGCTGCTGAACATGGTGGGGCCGGACGTGGCCTACTTCGGGCAGAAGGACGCCCAGCAGGCGCTGGTCGTCCGCAGGCTCGTCCGCGACCTGGACATCCCGGTCCGGATCGAGGTGCTGCCCACTGTGCGCGAGCCGGACGGCCTGGCCATGAGCTCGCGCAACGCTTACCTCAGCCCCGCCGAGCGGGAGCGCGCGCTGGCGCTCAGCCGGGCTCTGACGGCCGCGGACGCCGAGGTCGCCTCCGGGCGGCGCGAGGCGGACGCGGTGCTCGCCGCCGCGCGGCGCGAGCTCGAGCAGGCCGGCGTCGAGCCGGAGTACCTCGAGCTGCGCTCGGCGGACGATCTCTCTCCCGCGGCACGGGTCAACGGGCGAACGCTTCTCGCGGTCGCTGCCCGGGTCGGGCGGGCACGACTCATCGACAACACCATCCTGGGGGGCTCATGAACAGGACCATGCTGAAATCAAAGATCCACCGCGGGCGGATCACGGGGAGCGACCTGAACTACGTCGGGTCGATCACGGTCGACGCGGAGCTGCTGGAGGCCGCCGACATCCTGGAGCACGAGCAGGTGCACGTGCTGGACGTGGACAACGGGGCGCGCTTCGAGACCTACACGATCGCGGGCGCGCCCGGCTCCGGCGAGATCAAGATCAACGGCGCCGCCGCGCGCCTGGTGCACACCGGCGACACGGTGATCGTCGTGTCATACGGGTCGTACGACCGGGCCGACCTCGAGTCCTACGAGCCGAGGGTGGTGCACGTCGACGCCGACAACCGGATCGTCACCGTGGACGACGCTGTCGCGGAGCTCCTGTCATGAGCGCCGGGGCACGGGTATCCCCCGCTCCACCCGCCAAGGGCAAGGCGGTCACCCTCTCCACGCTGGGCGAGAAGAAGGCCCTAGGCGAGCCGATCGTGATGATCACGGCCTACGACTACCCCAGCGCCCAGGTGGCCGAGGCGGCCGGCGTGGACCTCGTCCTGGTGGGCGACTCCGGCGCGATGACCGTGCTGGGCTATCCGAGCACCGTGCCGGTGTCCGTCGAGGAGATGCTGATGCTGGCCGGCGCCGCCCGTCGTGGCCTGACCACTCCGTTCCTCGTGGGCGACCTGCCGTTCGGCTCCTACGAGGCGTCCGACGAGCAGGCCATCCGCACCGCGCAGCGATTCGTCAAGGAGGCCGGCTGCGACGCGGTCAAGCTCGAGCGCGGCGGCAGCTCCGTGGAGCGCGCGCGGGCCATCGTGGAGTCGGGCATCCCGGTGATGGGCCACGTGGGCCTCACGCCGCAGACCGCCACAGCGCTTGGGG
>JAXDIC010000030.1:0-3461 GCA_034664185.1 Thermoleophilaceae bacterium | reverse complement strand
AGAGCCGCCAAGACGGCCCCTGTGGCGAAATGTGTTGCAGAGTGGGAATTTGTGGGTTATAGTGGCGCAGCCTTCATGGACCGGGGTGGCGGGGTTCCTCCCACTCCGCCACTTCGGTCCCGAAGTCTTCATTGGCCCTCCACCTAAGGGACTCGGACAGAGTGGCGTTTCGCGGGCACTTCGAACACGCGTTGGACGCGAAGAACAGGCTCAACGTGCCGGCCAAGCTGCGCGCCGCTTTCTCCTCGGGCCTGGTTCTGGCCCAGGGACTGGAGCCCTGCGTGACGATCTGGCTGCCCGACGCCTTCGAGAGCTGGACGCAGAGCTTCCTGGCGGACCTGAACCCGCTCAGCGTCGAGCGCCGCAAGCTGACGCGCTACTTCGCGGGCACCTCGTTCGACGCCGAGCTTGACTCCGCCGGCCGCGTGACGCTCAACCAGGCGCTCATGGACCACGCGGGGATCGATCGCGAGGTGGTGATCGTGGGAAACCTCGATCACCTCGAGGCGTGGGACAGGCGCCGCTGGCTGGACGAGCGCAACGCCCTGAACCAGGAGATATCCGGAATCGCTGAGAGCCTTGGCCATCCTTCTTGACATGACACGCACGCACGTACCGGTGCTTGCGGGCGAGCTGATCGATCTGCTCGACCCTCAGCCGGGCCAGACCGCCGTCGACTGCACGTTCGGCGACGGCGGCCACGCCCGGCTCGTGGCGGGCCGGATCGGCCCCGGTGGCACGCTCGTGTGCGTCGACCGCGACCCCGCCGCCGAGGAGCGCTTCGACGCGTTCGCGCGCGAGGTGGAGTGCGCCACCCGCTTCCTGCGGATGGACTACGCCGACGCGCTCGAGCTGCTGCGCGACGAGGGCTTCGAGGCCGACATGGCCTACCTCGACCTCGGCGTCTCCTCGATGCAGATCGACACGTGGGAGCGCGGCTTCTCCTACTCCTACGACGCGCCGCTCGACATGCGGATGGACTCCGACCAGGACCTCGACGCGCGTCATGTGGTGAACGAGTGGGACGAGCGCCAGCTGGCGCAGCTCTTCCGCGCCTACGGCGAGGAGCGCTTCGCGCGCCAGATCGCCCGCGCCATCGGACGGCGGCGCTCGAGCGCGCCGATCGAGACGACCTACGAGCTGGTGGACACGATCAAGTCGGCCATCCCCGCGCCGGCCCGCTTCGGCGGGGGCCACCCGGCCAAGCGCGTCTTCCAGGCGATCCGGATCGCGGTGAACGACGAGCTGGACTCGCTCGACCGCGCGCTGCCCCCGGCCTTCGAGCTGCTGCGGCCCGGGGGCCGCCTGGCGGCGATCTCGTTCCACTCGCTGGAGGACCGCCGGGTCAAGCGCTTCCTGGTGGCCCGCGCGCGCGGGTGCATATGCCCGCCGGACCTGCCGGTGTGCGGCTGCGGTCGTACCCCCGAGGCCGAGCTCCTCACCCAGCGCGCCGTCGCTCCCACGCCCGGCGAGGTCGCGCACAACCCGCGCGCCGGCTCGGGTCGGCTGCGCGCGGTCCGCAAGCTCGAGGGCGAGGGCTCCTGATGGCCCGCCCGGCCGCCGCCGCGGAGCGTGTCCCCGCGCGACGCGTGGCGGCTCCCGCGCCCGCCGGCCCGCGACCCGCGCCCCCGCGCCGCAGGTCCGGGCCCGCCGCCGCTCCGGCGCGCAGCGCCCCCGGCACGGCCGCGCGCCGCAGCCCGGCGGCCACGCTGGCGCGGCTTGCCGAGGCGCGCCTGATCGACGGCCTGTTGCGCGGGCGCCTGTGGGTCGGGTTCATCGGAGCGCTTCTCGCGGGCATCGTCTTCCTCAACGTCAGCCTGCTCCAGCTCAACCAGGACATCGCGCGGGCGGGCAAGCAGTCCACGGCGCTCGATCGCCAAAACGCCACGCTGCGCGAGCGGCTCGCGGCGCTCGACTCGAGCGAGCGCATCCAGCGGCTGGCGTCCGCGCGCGGCATGCTCATGCCGGCGCCCGGTCAGTACCACTACGTCACCGCGCGCCCGTGGCGCGACGGGGCGCTCGCCGCCCGACAGGTCACCCTTCCGCAGGCGCTGGCCGCGGTCACCGCGTCGCAGCCCGTCTCACCCAGCCCGGGGGCGACGGCCGCGCCGACCACGACCACGACCGCTCCCGCCGGCGCCGCCCAGGCGTCCACGAGCACTCCCACGGCCACTGCCACGCCGGTCCCAGCGGCTGGGACCGCCACCGGGCCCTAGATGGAGATGGTCGATCCCACGACCCCGCGCTAGCGCCTTGACCCTGCTCGAACGGCGCATAGGACTGCTGTTCGCGCTCTTCCTATTGCTTCTCATGGCCGCGGGGGCCCGCGCGATGTGGCTCGTGGGCATCGACGGGCACAGCCTGCGCGGACGGGCGGCGGCGCAGCAGGTGCAGGAGCTGACGATCGCGGCGCGGCGCGGAACGATCACGGATCGAAACGGCGTCGAGCTGGCGGTGTCGGAGGACTCGGCCACGGTGTACGCCAACCCGCGGCAGATCCCCGACTCCCTGGCGGCCGCCCGCAAGCTGGCACCGCTGCTCGGCCGTCCGCTGTCGGGGGTCCTGAAGGACCTGAGCGACAGGAGCCGCGGCTTCGTGTACCTGGCGCGGCAGATCCCCGCCAGCCGCGGCGACGCCATCCGCACGCTGAGGATGCCCGCGGTGGGCGTGACCAGCGAGCCCCACCGGCGCTACCCGCACGGGTCACTGGCCGCCCAGCTGATCGGATCGGTGGGCACCGACGGCTATGGCCTGGCGGGCATCGAGCAGTCGCGTCAGCGTCAGCTGGGCGGCGAGGACGGCAAACGGCGCGTGGTGAGCGACGCCATCGGCCAGCCGGTGAGCATCGTGGACCAGAAGGACGGCCGGGCCGGGACCGACGTCCGGCTGACGATCGACTCCGCGATCCAGGAGCGCACCGAGACGGTGCTGAGGGGCGTGGGGCAGACCTTCCAGCCGAAGGGCGCCACGGCCCTGGTGATGGACCCGCGCAGCGGCGAGATCCTGGCGCTGGCCAACTGGCCGGCGGTGGACGCCCAGAGCTTCGGCACCGCACCGGAGTACGCGCGGGTCAACCGCGCGGTGGCGGCGAGCTACGAGCCGGGCTCGACGTTCAAGCCGGTCACGGTCTCGGGCGCCCTCGAGGAGCGGCTGATCACGCCTGACACGCCCTTCAGCGTGCCGCCCACGCTCCAGGTTGCCGACCGCAAGATCCACGACGCCGAGGTGCACGGCTACCTGAGCCTGAGCGTGTCCCAGATCCTCGCGCAGTCGTCGAACATAGGCACGGTCGAGGTGGGCCTCCGGCTCGGCAGGCTGCACTTCGACCGCTGGGTCAGGAAGTTCGGGTTCGGTCAGTTGACGAACGTCGACATCCCGGGCGAGCAATCGGGGATCGTGCCGCGGGCGGCGCACTATTCGGGATCGTCGATGGGCAACCTGCCGATCGGCCAGGGCCTGGC
>JAXDIC010000003.1:0-6519 GCA_034664185.1 Thermoleophilaceae bacterium | reverse complement strand
TCGAGCAGGCCGTGGCGGTAGGCCTGGTGGTAGTACTTGGCGGCGGGAGCGTCGCGCCAGCGCTGCCACATGTCCGACCCCTCGCCCAGGAGCCGGTCGAGCAGCCCGCGCAGGTGGGGGTCCTGGACGGTGGCGATCAGCTCGCGGAGGTCGGCCACCATCTGCTCGTAGGCCACCGACGGGCCGTCGAGCAGGTCGGCCGGGTCGTACTCGCCGGTGCCCGCCGGCCGCAGCGTGCGCACCGTGAGGCAGGCGCCGTAGCGCGCGTCGACGCCGAAGACTCCGGCCGCGACCACGACCGAGCCCGGCTCGGCGGCCTGCTCGGCCTGGTCGACGCCGTCCCAGACGACCGCCTCGACGGCCCCGGTGACGTCGCCGAGCTGGAGCTTGAGGAACGCCTCGCCGTTCTTCTTCTGGCGCCGGGTGACGTCCCGCACCACGAACGCCGACTCGACCCGGGCGCCGTCGCTCAGGTCGCGCACGAAGACCTTGACGCAGCCGTGCACGGTGGAGTCGCCCGTCGGGCCGTCCAGCAGAGAGGGGGTGCCGTCGAGCGTTGGTTGAGCGGGTGCGACTGCCGGTTCCATACGGACCGTCAAAGTTAAATCGACCCCCGGACGCTCCCCCGCCCCCGGGGGGTCGATCATCTAGCTTGTGTCGCGATGAGAGGCGTGCTCGTGGCGGGTGGGACCGGAGCGCTGGGCGCGGCCGTGCTGCGCGATCTGCTGGACCATGGCTACCCGGTCACGGCGAGCTGGATGGTGGAGGGCGAGCGCGAACGCGTCGAGCGGGACTTCGCCGGCGCCGACGGCCTCACGCTGGTGGAGGCCGACCTGATGGAGCCCGACGGCGCCAGCCGGGCGGTGGCCGCGGTCGAGGACCTGGGCGCGGTGGTCAACCTGGTGGGCGGATTCGCCGCGGGCCCGCGCCTGCACGAGGCCGACCCGGACGAGTTCGAACGGCTGCTGCGCCTCAACCTCCGGCCCGGCCTGCTGCTGGCGTGCGCCGCCATGCCGCGCATGCTGGAGTCCGGCGGCGGCGCGTACGTCGGGGTCTCCGCTCGCCCCGCGCTGCGGCCGTTCCCCGGCGGCGCGGCGTACGCGACCGCCAAGGCGGCGGTGCTCGCGTTCGTCCAGGCGCTGGACGCCGACTACGGCAAGGACGGGATCCGCTCCAACGCGATCCTCCCGAGCGTGATCGACACCCCCGCCAACCGGGCCGCCACCCCCGACGCCGACTTCTCCAAGTGGGTCAAGCCCGCCGAGATCGCCAGGGTGATCCGGTTCCTCGTGTCCGACGACTCGGCGGTGACCAGCGGCGCCGCCATCCCGGTCTACGGCCGGGCGTGATAGCCAGCGCCCGACGCGGGTAAGGGAGAGGCATGACAACCCACACCTCACCCTCACAGGGAATCCTCAGCGAAGGGAAGCGGGCCGAGCGCGAGGAGCTGATCGGGCTGCTCGAGAAGGCCTACTGGATGGAGCTCGAGACGGTGATGAGCTACATGGCCAACTCGATCAACCCCGACGGCGTGCGCGCCCAGGAGATCAAGGAGAGCCTGGCGGAGGACGTCCAGGAGGAGCTGGGCCACGCGCAGCAGTTCGGCGAGCGGATCAAGGAGCTCTACGGCGTCGTGCCGGGCTCGCTCGAGTTCAGCGCGGAGCAGAGCTACCTCCAGCCGCCCGACCACCAGACCGACGTGGTCCACGTGATCAAGGGCGTGATCGAGGCCGAGTCCGGCGCGATCGAGCACTACAACCGCATCATCGAGTTCTGCGACGAGCACGATCCGGTCACCCAGGACATGGTCATCGCGATCCTGCGCGACGAGGAGGGCCACCGGCGCCTGTTCGAGGGCTTCCTGCGCGAGTACCAGGCCGAGGGCCTGGCGTAGGCGCTCTGGCTCGGGAAAACGCCCCAGAAACACGACGAGCCGCCATCCTTGGCGGCCCATCCTGCGCGCGATCCCTGCGCCTGTTGCCCTGTCCATCCGTGGGGGCAAGTCAAGTCTTGCCCTCCTTCTCGATGGTAGGACACGCTCGGGGCGTGGCAGTTGCGGTGTGGCGCTTTCCCCAATACTGAGCCAACAATGGCCAATCGGGCACAGCTGCTGGCCATCAGCGACCTCCACGTCGAATCCGAGGAGAACGTCCAGATCGTGGAGGGTCTTCGGCCCCAGTCGGCCGACGATTGGCTGATCGTGGCCGGCGACGTGGGGGCGCTCGCGCCTGGCATCGAAAAGACGCTGCGGACGCTGAAGGAGCGCTTCGCCACCGTGCTGTGGGTGCCCGGCAACCACGACCTGTGGACGCATCCGAGCGATCCGGTCACCATGCGCGGCGAGGAGCGCTACCGCCACCTGGTGGAGAGGTGCCGGACCATCGGGGTGGTGAGCCCGGAGGATCCGTATCCGGTCTGGGACGGCGAAGGCGGGCCGGTGGCGGTGGCGCCGCTGTTCCTGCTCTACGACTACACCTTCCGCCCGGAGGGCGCCTCGAACAAGGAGGAGACGCTGGCCCGCGCGTACGAGGCGGGCGTGGTGTGCAGCGACGAGATGCTGCTGCACCCGGACCCGTACCCGAGCCGGGATGCCTGGTGCCACGCCCGGCTGGCGCTCACGGAGGAGCGCCTGGGCGGCCTCGATCCGGCGCTGCCCACCGTGCTGATCAACCACTACCCCCTGGTCCGGGAGCCGACTCGGGTGCTGCGCCACCCGGAGTTCGCCTGCTGGTGCGGCACCGAGGGCAGCGCGGACTGGCACCGCCGCTTCAGGGCCGTGGCCATGGTGTACGGCCACCTGCACATCCCGCGCACCACCTGGTACGACGGCGTTCGCTTCGAGGAGGTCTCGCTGGGCTACCCGCGCGAGTGGTCGTGGCGCGGCAAGACGCCGGGCAAGCTGCGCCGCATCCTGCCGGCGCCGGAGGGGCCGGCGGCGTGATCGAGCGGATCCTGCCACCCGCAGTGGCCTCGGCGGAGGCCTTCGACGACCCGCCGGACGCCGCGCTCTATCCCGGCGAGGACGAGATCGTGGCGCGCGCCGTGGAGAGCCGGCGCCGCCAGTTCACCACCGCCCGGGCGTGCGCCCGGCGCGCGCTGGCGCAGCTCGGCCTGCCGCCGGTGGCGATCCTCCAGGAGGACCGCGGCGCCCCGCTGTGGCCCTCCGGCGTGGTGGGCAGCATCACCCACTGCGACGGCTTCCGGGCGTCCGCCGTCGCCCGGTCCGAGAATGTGGTGACGGTGGGCATCGACGCCGAGCCCAACGGGCCGCTGCCGGACGGCGTGCTGGGCAGCATCGGGTTCGGCGACGAGCTTCGATGGGTGCGCGAGCTGTCGGCCGCGGAGCCGGAGGTGCACTGGGACCGCCTCCTGTTCAGCGCCAAGGAGTCGGTCTACAAGGCGTGGTACCCGCTTGCCCGCCGCTGGCTGGGCTTCGAGGACGCCGCCGTCGAGCTCAATCGCGACGCCGGGACCTTCGCCGCTCGGCTACTGGTGCCCGGGCCGGAGGTCGGCGGGCGGCCGCTCTCCGGATTCGCGGGCAGGTGGATGGCTGGGGACGGTCTGGTGATCACCGCGATCGCGCTTGCGGCGGAGGATTGACGCGAGGCCTAGCTTCCGCGCCGGCGCGGAGCACCGAGCCAACGCTCCAGCCCAGGCGCGGCCGGTGGCTTCCGTACCGCGGGGGCCGCTTGTGCGTCGCCGCCCGACGGCTCAGCGGCCGCCGTGGCGACCACGTGCTGGACCGCGGTTCCGATGATGCGCTCGACGCGGTGGGGAAGGTCGACCTGGAGCCACTTGGACACACCGGTGGCGAGCGTCGAGATCACGACCTCGTCGAACCGGGACGGGTCCCAGGCCTCCTTGACGGCGACCACCGGATCCGAGTCCCCGAGCTCGCCATGCGCCTCGAGTCCAGCCTCCCGCCAGGCGGCGACGATCGCCTCCAAGCGGCTGCCGGCCTCCTCGGATCGGCCGCCCGGCAGGCGTGGCAGGAGCAGCGTGAACTCGGTATCGCCACGCGCGGCCCGCTCACGCAGCGCCTCGATCAGCTCGGGCGAGTCGGCGGTCTGATTGGCCACCACGAGGACGCTGCTCTTCCAGGCCATGTGACTCCCTTCCACGTTGACCGTAACCGACGCCGACCTCAGAGTCCAGCCTGTCCAAGCGTCGCCATACTGCCCCGCCGATGATCGCCGCCCGCCTCACCGCACAGCTGCTGGCGGGCCCGCCCGCCCGCGATCCGGTGGCGGTCGCCGAGCGGCTGCTGGCCATCCAGGGTCAGGACCCGCGCGGCGCCCGCCTGGCCATCCGATCGCGGACCGAAGGCCTCAGCGCGGCGGACGTCGATCGCGCCCTGACCGAGGACCGCTCGCTTCTCATCACCACGCTCAACCGCGGCACGCTGCACCTGGTGCGCGGCGAGGACTACCCGCTGCTCCAGGCGCTCACCACGCCTCAGCTCTTCACCGCCAGCGCGCGCCGCCTCGAGCAGGAGGGCGTGACGCCCAGCGCGGCCGATCGCGCGCTCGAGGCGGTCGAGCGCTCGCTGACCGACGAGGGCCCGCTCACCCGCACGCAGCTGCGGGAACGCATAGCCGCCGCGGGCGTCCGGACCGAGGGCCAAGCGTTCGTGCACATCGTGATGCTTGCCTCCCTGCGCGGCCTGATCGTGCGCGGGCCGATGATCGGGCGCGACCACGCCTTCGTGCTGGTTCGCGACTGGCTGGGCGCGCCGCGCCCGGTGGACCGCGCGACGGCTCTGGCCGAGCTTGCCCGGCGCTACCTGGCGGGCCACGGCCCGGCCGACCATCGCGACCTGGCCAGGTGGGCGGGCCTGCCGCTCCGCGACGCCCGCGCGGGGCTGGACGCGATCGCCTCGGAGCTGGACCAGCGCGAGGACGGCCTGGTGGACCTGGCTGGGAGGCCGGCGCCCGCGGAGCTGCCGCCGCCGCGGCTGCTCGGCTCCTTCGAGCCGGTACTGCTGGGCTGGGTATCGCGCGAGGCGCTGGTCAGCGCCCACCAGCAGCGTCTGGTGACGGACAACGGGGTCTTCCGGCCGTTCGCGCTGGTCGGCGGCCGCGCGGCGGCGACGTGGAGCCTGCGCGGCGGCCAGGTGGCGCTCGACCCGCTCGGCCGGCTCTCGGGCGCCGATCGGGCGGCCCTCGAGGCCGACGCCGGCGATGTCGTGCGCTACCTGGGGCTCAGCCGACCGGCGGCAGCTTCGACTGCTTGACCGCGCCCCCACGGAGGCCGTCCAGCGCGATGCCGATGTAGCGGTCGGGATCGGACATCGGGTTGCGGAACGTGCCGGCCAGGGCGCACATGATCATCGGCACGTCGCGCGGGTGCGCGTCCGCCCGAACGACACCCGCCGCCTGAGCGCGCCCCATCAGCTGGGCGACCAGGCCCAGCATGTCGACCCGCTCCGCCGCCGCGCGCATCGTTTCCGGGCGCGACACGAGCAGATCCGACAGCGCCCTGTCCTCGGTCTGGATGCGCGCGGACGCGCGCATGAAGCGCTCGAACGACCCCCACGGGTCGTCCTGCGCCAGAGCCTCCTGCGCCAGCTCGCGAAGCCGCTCGAAGCGCTCCGCCGCGAGGGCCTCCAGGAGCTCCTCCTTGGTGCTGAAGTGGCGGTACACGGTGCCGACCCCCACGCCGGCAGAGCGGGCGATCTCCTCCATCTGCGTGTCGAGCCCATCGCGGGCCATGCAGGTCCTGGCGGCGCGGATCACGCGCTGGCGGTTGCGGCGCGCGTCGGCCCTCTGCGCGCGCTCCGGGGGAGCGACGGCGCTTTCTGCGGGTGCGTTGAGAGGAGGTGTCATCGGCCTGCTTTGAAACGGAAGGGCGATTCCGCTACTATCCGGAACCGGACTTCAGCTTCCGATTATAGACCACGAGTCAGAGCGAACACGGAGGGACCATGACCGAGACCGCAATCGCCCAGGAACGCCGCTGGATCGCACTGATCCTGCTGTGCGTCGCTCAGTTCGTGGTCGTGCTGGACGCGTCGATCGTGAACGTCGCGCTGCCCACGATCGGGGACGCCCTGAAGTTCACCGAGAGCAACCTCCCCTGGGTGGTCAACGCCTACGTGCTGACGTTCGGCGGGTTCCTGCTGCTCGGCGGGCGCATGGCGGACCTGCTGGGCCGCCGGCGCGTGTTCATGGGAGGACTGATCCTCTTCGCGCTCGCGTCGCTCGCGGGCGGGCTTGCCACAACGTCGGGTCAGCTGATCGCCGCGCGCGCGGTCCAGGGCCTGGGCGCGGCCATCCTCTCCCCCGCCGCGCTCTCGATCGTGACCACCACCTTCCGCGACGGGGCCGAGCGCAACAGGGCGCTCGGCGTGTGGGGGGCCGTGGCCGGCAGCGGCGGCGCGGCCGGCGTCCTGCTTGGCGGCGTGCTGACCGACGGCCTGGGATGGGAGTGGGTCCTGTGGGTCAACGTGCCGATCGGTCTCGTGGCCGCGGCGCTGGCGCCGGGCCTGATCGCCGAGAGCCGCTCGGAGGGCTCACGGCG
>JAXDIC010000366.1:0-3690 GCA_034664185.1 Thermoleophilaceae bacterium | reverse complement strand
ACGACTCCGCAGGCCGAAAAGCAGCAATGAAGCGAGCGAGCAGTGGGCGGCGCGTCCGGCCGAGGACCAGTGAGGACCGGGAGGGCCCCACCGGAGCCAGGACCCGCGCCCGCAAACGGCCGTCCCTACACCAGAGCCCCTCACCCGCACGAGCCCTACGCCAATTCCACGGCCCCCGCCAACCCATCCAAATCCGACCGAAACCGCCCAGGCGAAACCCGATACGCCTCCCCGAGAACCAGCGTCCTGTCCCCCACCCGAAGCGCCAGCTCGTGGTCGCCCCTGTTGTGGGTGGCCAGCTCCTTGAGGTCGTCGAGGAACGACGCCGGGATGCTCTCCGCCAGCCGCAGCGTGACCCGCGGAGGCGGCCCGGGCGGCAGCTCCGCGGCCTGGCGCGCCTGCTCGACCTCGTCGGCCGTGGGCTCGAAGACCTCCACCTCCTGCGCGACCAGCTTGGTCTCGCCCTGCTCCTTGTGGTCCACGCGCCCGCGCACGATGACGACCTTGTCGACGTCGACCTTCTCCGAGTTGGCGGCGTAGGCGGAGTTGAAGACGAGCATCTCGACCTGGGCCTCGAGGTCGTCGAGCGTGGCGAACAGCATCGGGTCGCCCTTCTTGGTCCTGATGCGCTTGGCCTCGGCGATCATGCCGCCGACGGTGACCCACGAGCCGTCGCTCTTGCCCTTGAGCTCGGCCAGCGAGCAGTCGACGCGCGCCCGCAGCGCCGGCCGCACCTCCTTGAGCGGATGGCTGGAGAGGAACAGGCCGAGCGTCTCCTTCTCCATGACGTTGAGGTCGGAGCGGTCGTCGGGCAGCGGCGGGACCTGCGGATGCTGGCGCGCCACCAGCGGCGCGGCCCCCCCGGCGGCGGGCGCGGCGTCCTCCAGGTCGAAGATCGAGGACTGCCCGAGCTGAGCGTCCTGCTGCGCCTTGCCTCCCGCCGCCTGCGCGTGCGGCAGCACCGCGAGCATGCCCCGCCGCGTGGCGCCGGTGGAGTCGAGCGCGCCGCAGCGCACCAGCGACTCGATGGCCTTCTTGTTGACGCAGCGGCAGTCGACGCGCTCGCAGAAATCCCAGATGGAGGTGAACGGGCCGCCTTCCTCCCGCGCGGCCACGACGGCGTCGACCGCCGCCGATCCGACGTTCTTGACGGCGTCGAGCCCGAAGCGGATGTTGCCCGCGGAGACCACGAAGTCGTGGCCGGACTCGTTGACGTCGGGCGGCAGGACCTCGATGCCCATCTCCTCGCAGCGGGAGACGAAGAACGGGACCTTGTCCTTGGTTGACATGACCGACGAGATGAGCGCGGCCATGTACTCCGCCGTGTAGTTGGCCTTGAGCCACGCGGTGCGGTAGGAGATGAGCCCGTAGCACGCCGCGTGGCTGCGATTGAAGCTGTAATCGGCAGCAGCTTCGTTGACCGACCAGAGCTCCGTGATCACCCGCGCCGAGGTGCCGGTCGCGCGCGCACCCTCGAAGAACCCCTGCTTCATGGCGGCCATCTTGGCCCGGTCCTTCTTGCCGATGGCCTTGCGGAGGTCGTCGGCCTGCGGTCCGGAGAAGCCGGCGATCTCCTTGGCGATCTGCATCAACTGCTCTTGGTAGAGGGTGACCGAGTAGGTGGCCTCGGTGATCGGGCGAAGGCGATCGTCGACGTAGTTGACGGCTTCGGGGTTGCGCTTGTTGCGCGCGTAGGTGTCGATGTGGCGCATCGCGCCCGGGCGGTAGAGGGCGTTGAGCGCGACCAGGTCGTCGAACTCGGTGGGGCGCACCTTCTTGAGCGCCTCGCGCATGCCCTCGGACTCGAACTGGAAGACTCCGACGGAGTCGCCCCGCGCGAGCATGCTGTAGGTCTTCTCGTCGTCCAGCGGCAACGTGGCCATGTCGGGCCGCTCTCCCACCGAGCGCTCGATGATGTCGAGCGCCGACTCGATGACGTCGAGGTTGCGGAGGCCGAGGAAGTCCATCTTGAGCAGTCCCATGTCCTCGACGGGCTTCATCGAGTACTGAGTGACGGTGCGGTACGTGCGCGAGCCGTCCTCCGCCAGCTCGCCCCGATCCTCCGCCAGCTGGAGCGGCACGATGTCGGTGAGCGGCCTGTCGGCGATGACCACCGCTGCCGCGTGGATCGAGGAGTTGCGGACGATGCCCTCCAGCCCGCGGGCGACGTCGATGATCTGCTTGGCCTGCGGGTCCTCCTTGTAGGCGCGCGCCAGCTCCTCGCCGGGCTTGAGGCAGTCCTCGAAGGACGGCGGGCGGCCCATGATCGGATCGGGGATGAGCTTGGCCAGGCGGTCGCCCGCGCCGTAGTCGAAGCCGAGGACACGGGCGGCGTCGCGCGTGGCCGCGCGCGGGAACATGCGGCCGAAGGTGACGATCTGCGCGACCGACTCCTGGCCGTACTTGGCGGCCACGTAGCGGATGACGCGGTCGCGCCCCTTGACCGAGAAGTCGATGTCGATGTCCGGCATCGACACGCGCTCGGCGTTGAGGAAGCGCTCGAACAGGAGGCCGTACGCCAGCGGGTCGACGTCCGTGATGTTGAGCGAGTAGGCCACGATCGATCCCGCCGCCGACCCGCGGCCCGGCCCGACGGCGATGCCGTTGTCCTTGGCGTACTTGACGAAGTCCCACACGATGAGGAAGTACGCGGCGAAGCCCATCCGCACGATGACGTCCAACTCCATCTCCAGGCGCTGGACGGCCTCGGCCGGAGGCGGATCGCCGTAGCGGCGGCGGAGGCCCTCGGCGGCGCGAGCGCGCAGGTACGCCTCCTGGTCCTCCCCGTCGGGCGTGGGGTAGCGGGGGATGAGCATCTTGCCGAGCTCGATGGTGGCGTCGCACCGCTCCGCGATCTCGCGCGTGGAGGCCACCGCTTCCGGCCACTCCGCGAACGAGGCCTCCATCTCGGCGGAGTCCTTCAAGTAGAACTCGTTGGTGTCGAACGACAGCTTGGGCTGCGCCAGGGTGGACTTGGTCTGGACGCAGAGCAGGGCGCGGTGGTTGTCGTAGTCCTCGCGCCGCAGGTAGTGGACGTCGGCGGTGGCGACCAGCGGCCGCCCGACCTCGCGGGCCACCCGCACGATGCCCTGGTTGGCCTTGTCCTGGTCGGCGATGCCGTTCTTCTGGACCTCGAAGTAGACGTTGTCGGGGCCGAACACCCTCAGGAGGTCGTCCGCGTGCGCGCGAGCCTCGGCCGGGTTGTCGTCGACGATGCGACGGCAGAAGCGCGACTGGAGGCAGCCGGTGAGCGCGATGACGCCGTCCGAGTGGCGCTCGAGCAGCGCCATGTCGACGTTGCACTTGCCGCGCTTGTTGCCCTCGAGGAAGCCGGCCGAGGTGAGCTTGACCAGGTTGCGGAGCCCCTGGTCGGAGCGCGCCAGCAGCGTGAGGTGGTTGCGCTCGTAGCGGACGGCGTCCGAGTGCAGGTCGTCGCACAGGTAGGCCTCGAAGCCCAGGATGGGCTTGACGCCACGGCTGGTGCACGCCTTGTAGAACTCGACCGCGCCGTTCATGACGCCGTGGTCGGTGAGGCCGAGGGCCGGCTGATCGTAGGCGGCCGCCCGCTCGGCCAAGGCGTCGATCTTGCAGGCGCCGTCGAGCAGCGAGTACTCGGAATGCACGTGGAGATGTACCGCTGGCGGCATCGGAAGGCCAGTGTATGCGCGGCCTCGGACCCCTCCGCGGGGC
>JAXDIC010000355.1:0-5583 GCA_034664185.1 Thermoleophilaceae bacterium | reverse complement strand
CGCGCTGGAGATCGCGAACCAGCGCCGGGTAGGGCGCCGGCCCGACGGCGGAGCCGATCACGTAGTGCGTGCCGTCGGAGTTGGCCACCCAGTCGCGGATGGCGGCGCTGCAGGCCTCCTTGAGCGTTCGCGCTCCGGCGTCGACCGGCACGACCTCCGCGCCCAGCAGGTTCATGCGCTCGACATTGGGCCGCTGGCGGCGCATGTCCTCGGTGCCCATGTACACGACGCACTCGAGGCCCAAGAGCGCGCACGCCGTGGCCGACGCGACGCCGTGCTGGCCCGCGCCCGTCTCGGCGATCACCCGGCTCTTGCCCATCCGGCGCGCCAGAAGCGACTGGCCCAGGGCGTTGTTGATCTTGTGCGCGCCGGTGTGGAGCAGGTCCTCACGCTTGAGGAACACCTGGCGGCCCACCTCGTCCGACAGCCGTTCCGCGGCGTACAGGGGCGTCGGCCGCCCGGCATAGTCGCGCAGCAGCGTGTCCAGCTCGGCCCGGAACGCGGGGTCGTCGCGCGCGTCCACCCAGGCGCGCTCGAGCTCGTCCAGGGCGGGGATGAGGGTCTCGGGCACGTAGCGGCCGCCGTAGGGGCCGTAGCGTCGCTCGACCCCCGTCTCCGTGCGCGGGCTCACGCGGCGCGCGGGGCGTCGCCGGCGGCGTCCGCGGCGTCCGCGTCCGTGTCCCCGTCGGCCTCGCGGACGGCGGCGAACAGCGCCTCGAGCTTGGCGGGGTCCTTGCGGCCCGGCTCGGCCTCGGTGCCGCTGGCGCTGTCGAGCGCATACGGGTGCACCGCCGCGATCGCGTCCGCCGCGTTGCCGGCATCGATCCCGCCGGACAGCACCACCGGGACGGTCGAGCGGTGGTGGCGGGCCAGCTCCCAGTCGAAGCTCGCGCCGCTGCCGCCGCGGACGTCCTCGACGTGCGTGTCCAGCAGGTGCAGGTCGGCCTCCCGGAAGGCCTCCAGCTGGCGGACCGCGGCCGCGTCCTTCACGCGCTGGGCCTTCATCACCTTGCACCCGGTACGCCGCGCCGCCTCGCGGCAGTACGCCGGGCCCTCGTCGCCGTGGAGCTGGACGATCGTGAGGGAGCAGCGGTCGGCGAGATCGGCCACATCGTCGAGATGCGCGTTGACGAACACGCCGACGGCCTGGGCCCTGCGCTTGACCTCGGCGCCGATGGCCTCGGCAACAAGGGGATCGCAGCTGCGAGGACTGGCCTCGTAGAAGATCAGACCCACAGCCCAGGCCCCGAGCTCAACAGCCAGCCGAGCATCCTCAACCCGGGTCACACCGCAAATCTTGACGCGCGTCATGGACTGAGGATAGGCAGCCACAGACGTTGGAGCGCGGGGGGCGACGGTGGCGACTTACCAGCGGAGCCTGCGACGCGGGGAAGGCGCTACCGGAGCCAATACCCGCGCCAGCAACGCAGCGGACCCGGCCGTTCCTACGGCACCCCAGGGAACGGCCGCAGCCCACCAAGAGAGCCCTGACCCGGCACCCGCGCAGGCCGCTTGGCGAGCGTGACCGACACCGTCAGCAGCTTGCCGTCGCGATAGAGCTTGATCGGGACCGTCTCTCCCGGCTTCCGGGTGGCGATGGCGGTGGACACGTCC
The DNA here is from genome assembly GCA_034664185.1 of Thermoleophilaceae bacterium. Lineage (GTDB taxonomy): Bacteria > Actinomycetota > Thermoleophilia > Solirubrobacterales > Thermoleophilaceae > AC-37. The sequence goes on along the minus strand of JAXDIC010000355.1, from coordinate 3,969 downwards.
AGGGGCGAGCCGATCCGCGTTCCCGCCACCTCGACGACCAGGTCGCCTCCGCCCACGAGGCCCGACGACGCCCGCGCGCCGGCCCTGATCCCCGCCTTGGCCGCGGGACTGCCCGGACTGACGGCCCGGACCAGCGCGCCGTCCATGACGGGCAGGTGGAGGTCGTGCGCCTGCTTCTTGGTGATCGGCCCGGTGGTGATGCCGATGTAGGCGTGCTCGACGTGGCCGGTGCTCTCGAGCTGGGGCACGACCTGCTTTGCGGTGTCGATAGGGATCGCGAACCCGATGCCGACCGAGCCGTTGCTGGTCCCGCCGGTCTCGATCTGGGCGTTGATGCCGATCACGCGTCCGGTGGCGTCGAGGAGCGGCCCGCCGGAGTTGCCCGGGTTGATCGAGGCGTCGGTCTGAATGACGTGGTCGATCGAGAAGCCGTTGGGAGCGTCGATCGATCGCTGGAGCGCCGAGATGATCCCGGTGGTGACGGTGTTGTCCAGGCCGAAGGGGTTGCCAACGGCGATGACCTGGTCGCCCACCCGGACTTTGTTGGAGTCGCCCAGCTCGAGCGGCGCGAGCTTGGTCTTGGATGGATCGACCTTGATCACGGCCAGGTCGGTGGAGGGGTCGCGGCCGGCGGTCGTCGCCTCGACCGGGTCCTGCGTGCCGAACCGGACAACCACCTTGCTGGCGCCCTCCACCACGTGCGCGTTGGTGAGGATGTAGCCGCGCTTGTCGAGCGCCACGCCGGAACCCGTCGCGGTACCCGATCCCGAGCCCGTCGGGATGAGCGGCGAGGCCCCGCTCTGGAGCCGCGACTGGATGAACGCGACACCGGGTCCGACCTGCTGGTAGATCTGGTGGACCGTCTTGAGTGCGGTGCCCTTCGGGGCGTCGGAACCGGGACTGGCGATCTGCGCCTGCTCGACCACGGTCGTCTTCTTGCCGGTGTCGATCACCCCGGTGGCGATCAGGATCGCTCCGACCATTACGGCGATCAGGCCGCCGAGGGCGCCGGAGACGAGATGCGAGGCGGGATTGCGTTGGGGCATGTGCGTACTTGTATGGGCGGGGCGTTAAAGAGGTATAAGAAGCGCGCCCTGCCGGGCTACAGCGCGTCGCCGTGCCGCCACGGCGGGAGGGCCAGTAGCGCGCGCAGCTTCACGATAGGGCCTCGTCCCGCGGCCAGGCCGCGGCGCAGGGCGCGCCTGTCGAGCCGGACGCCCGCCACGCGGCCCGGTGCGTCGAAGCGGCGCCGGCGCAGCGCCCGCACGTACCTGGCCGCGCCGGCTCCCGCCGTGACCCCCAGGCGCCGCTCCAGCTCCAGCAGCGTGGTGCCGGACGGCACACGGTGGCCCAGGCGCGCGAGCGCGAACGCCAGCTCGCGCAGGTCGGGATCGCCGCCGGCGCGGCGCAGCCGCCGGGTGCGAGCGGCGACGACCGCCCAGACGCCCGCCAGGGTCAGCACCGGCAGGCCGATCACCGCCAGCACCACGACCCACGCCTGCCCCCCGCCCCCCGGCTGCGCGCCGGCGCGGGACGGCGCGTTGACCTGGCTCCCGAGCGTGCGCTTGCCGCCCGTCGCGTCGCGCCCGCCGATCGCGGCGCTGGTGGCGCGGTCGCCGCTCGACTGCGCGGCCGCGGGCGACAGCGAGGGCGTCGGGTCGAACGGCACCCAGCCGATCCCGCTGAACCAGACCTCGACCCACGAGTGGGCGTCCAGGTCGCGCACGCGGTACTCGTGCGTGGCGGTGTCGGGGACGCCCGGGGCGAAGCCGGCGGCCACGCGAGCCGGAATTCCGTCCATCCGCAGCATCAGCGCCATCGCGCCGGAGAACTGCTGGCAGTACCCGGTCCGGTCATGGAACAGGAACGCGTCGAGCGGATAGCGCCGCAGCGGCGGGCGCTCGCTGTACGCGAAGCCGTGCTGCAGATGGCCCTCCACGCGCTTCACGACGTCGTAGGGGGTGCGCTGGCCGGCGGCCAGCCGGCGCGCCAGGGCATACGTGCGGGCGTACGGCGAGTGGAGGATCCGGCTGCGGATGACGGGGTCCGCCCCGGGCGCCACGCCGGGCACCTGCGAGCCGACGGTCCGCGGGGTCACGTTGCCCGCCAGCTCGGGCGGCACGCTGGCGGTCAGCGCCGAGTCGCCCGGGCGGGGCAGGTCGAAGTACGTGTAGGGAAGGAACTGGCTGGAGAAGGCGCGCGGCGCGGCCTGCATCTGAGCCGCGCTGGGATCCGGCACGTACGCGGCGACCGTGTAGGTGTCGCCCTCGTTCAGCGACCCGCTGAGGATCCTGTTGGTGCCGTCGCCGGCACCCGCCACCTGCTTGCCGCCGTCCACCGCGTACGTCGTGCCCGCGCCCACCAGCAGGTCGCTCTTGAGCCCGCGGACCGTGAACTGGATGCGCTCGTCCCAGCGCGGATTGCGCGCGGGCGGGAGCTCGGAGGTGGCCGTGCTGTTGGCGGTGGCGTCGGAGTGCGACCAGCGCAGGCCGTCGAAGCGGTCGAGGGTCTCGGCCTTCCAGTAGTGGGAGTGCGGGGAGCGGACGTCCAGCATCGTGGCGCCCGATCGCGACCACCCGAGCGGGCCGTAGCGGTGCGTCCAGTCGAACGTCCGGCCGCTCCCGTTGCCGGAGAACGGGTTCCAGCGCGTGTAGTCGACCCAGGGCTGGTGGCCGGTGGCGGCGGAGGCCAGCGGCAGGACCAGGACGCTGGCCCCGGCCACGACCGCCAGCGCCGGCAGCAGATCGTGCCCGCGCAGGCGCGGCAGCCAAAGCCACGCGGCGATCACGAGCAGCAGCACCGCGCCGCGGGCCAGCGGAGTGCCCACCGACCGCTCGGTTGCCGGGATCGCGAACAGCGCGACCAGGACCACCAGCGCCAGCCCGCGGCGAGCGCCGCCGGTCCGGCGGCCGGGCCAGAACGCCAGCGCCATGGCCGGCACCAGCAGGGCGGGAAGGCCCAGCAGCAGCGTGAGCCGCACCCACGGGTCGCCGCCCACGTACGGCCAGCCCGTGCCGGACGCGCCCACCAGCCCGCGGTTCAGACCGTCGCCCAGGCGGCCCCAGCCCGCGGGCTCCAGGAGACGCACCGGCAGGCCGACCGCGGCGCACGCGCTCACCGCCACCGCGAGCACCACGAGCACGCCCGCGACCACGCGAACCGCACGCGGCACGGACAGTCGAGGAAGCCACCCGAGCGCCGCCGCGCCCGCGGTGGCGATGGCCACCACGACCAGGGCGCGGCCCGTGGGAGCGTGGTCCACGAAGTGCGCCCACTGCGCGGCGCCCAGCCACGCGAGGGCCGCGAACGCCGCCAGCCGCAGCACCAGCGAATCGTCGGCGGCCAGCCGGGCGGCCAGCGGCCACGCGCCTGCGCGCGGTCCGACCGGCAGCTCAGGCACCGCGGCGGCCGACGTGCTCACGCCGCCCTCCTCGCTCCGCGGTGAAGCGCGCGGCCACTGCAGCCGGCCACCACGAAGCTCGCTGCCACGCGCCCGGCCGGCACGGGCGTGACCAGGTAGCGCTCCGCCGCGGCGGCGCGGGACAGGCCCGGCGGCGCCGTGCCCGCCCCCGCGGCGACCCAGAAGACGGCGCCCGCGCGCTCGATCCGGCCCGTCACCGGAGAGCGATCGTCCGCCTCGACCAGCGCCAGGCGCACGTGCAGGCCGGGCCAGGCGTGCAGCTCGGGGTCCAGCTCGGAGGCGCGACGATCGCCTGGCAGGAGCAGCGCGCAGCCCCCGGCGCGGGCGAGGTGCACGCACAGCGAGGCGGCGGCGCGCACCGCCCGGTCCAGCGCGTCTGGCGACGGCGGGCGGCGCGCGTCGAGCACCACCAGCGGCCGCGAGTCCGCGTCAGCGGCCAGGCGGCGCTCCATCACCTGGCCGGTGCGGGCCACGGTGGGCCAGTGGATGCGCGCGGCCGGCGCGCCCTGGCGGTAGGGCCGCAGCGCGTCCAGCTCCACCTCGGCCGC
>JAXDIC010000353.1:0-4963 GCA_034664185.1 Thermoleophilaceae bacterium | reverse complement strand
AAGGCCGTCGGCAGGATGTCGCCGTTCAGTAGGTGCCTGGCCCAGAGCGCCACGTCGCTGCCCTCGTCGAGAAGCGGCCTGGTGACGGTGGCGATCCCCAGCGTGACGATCGAAGCAGTGGCCAGGGCGATCGTGGGCCCCGGCCAGCGGCGGTACGTCGCGGCGAGCGGGAAGCACAGGAACGGCAGCATCGCGATCAGGAACCGCGCGCCGGGTGACGACCCGCCGAACGGGAGGAAGTAGCCCGAGTCGTAGACCAGCACGCCGACCGCGACGGCCGCCACCACCCCGGCCTCCCAGCGCCACCCGCGGCGGTAGATGAGAACCGCCCCGATCGCGCCCAGGACAAGGACCGGGGACAGCGTCAGCAGGCCGCGCTCCGAGAGCAGCACCTCCACGGCCGCGATCGGACGCGGGAACTGGATTCCGAACAGGCCCGACTGCTGCCGCGGCACCTCGGCATAGGACAGGTGCGTGATCGAGCCGAACGCGCGGTCGTTGTACACGGCGAGCGGAACCAGTCCCGCCGCGAACCCGGCCACGTACGCGAGTCCGCGCCGCACCCGGTCCCCGCTGGACAGCGCGTACACGCCGAGCACGACCGCCACGATGAAGACCGGGTACTCGCTGATCACCGCGAGTCCAGCGAGGAGGCCGGCCAGAGCGAACGGCCACGGCCGTCGCCGAGCCACCCCGTGGTGCTCGCGGAAGAGCAGCGCGAAGGCGGCGAACCCAAGGCACGTGGCCAGCACGTGCGAGAACAGCAGCGTGGAGAACGGCAGCACCATCGTGCCGAGGCCCAGCGTGACCGCGGCCAGGGTGCCGAACCCAGGCTCCACCTGCTCCGCCACCCAGCGCACGAGCAACATGAGCGCCACGGCGGGCAGCGTGGCCGCCCAGATCCCCAGCAGCCACAGGAGCTCCGAGTTGTTCCGGTCGCCCACACGGGACTGAAGATGCCGGGCGACCTCCGTGGTCTTCAGCGCCTCGTACGCCGGGAGCGACGCGAGGGCCAGCCCGGGCGCCCGCGCCGAGTACCAGTGATGCTGGAAGTAGACCTTGTCGCCGGTCAGCTTGTTGTCGCGGTCGATCCTCGTGGTGCCGTCGTCGAACGCGCGGATCAGGGCGTAGTGGGCCCACTGGTTCCAACCGTGGCCCTGGATGACGAATGCGGCCGCGACGCCCACGCAGGCGATCGCGGCCAGGGCGGATCCACGGCGGGCCACCGGCCCGAGCCTACCCGCCCGTGAAGCCGCCGTGTGTCGCCGCGTAGTGGGCCGCCAGCCCGATGCCCCAGCCGCCCAGCGGGAACAGGAACCACGGATACCCCGCGCCGGTGAGCGCCCATACGAGCACCAACATCAGCTGCACCGCCACGAACACGGTCGCGTGGATCCGGAGGCCCAGCCGCGCACCGGCCGCGGACCGCTCGCGTCGCCGCCGCCGGTCCTCGGCCTCGGCGCGCTCGGCCGCACGTTCGAATGCATCGCTCATCGTTTCGTCTCCTCGGTTGGGAGCCCGTTGAGGCTCTCGATCTCCGCGGCCGCCCGGTCGAGGATGGCCGTCACCTTGTCGGCGTCCACATGGCCGGACAGCGGGGCCAGGCGCGCCCCGAATCGCGCCAGCGTGGGCTCGAGCGACTCAGAACGCCGCACGTGCGTGCCGGTGCGAACCTCCAGCGCCGCGAGCGCGCTGGCTCGCTCCTCGAGCGCGCCGGCTCCCGCCTCGGTCGTCCGATACGTCTTGCGGCCGTCGCGGGCCTCGCCTTCCACCAGCCCCTCGGCCTCGAGTGCCTCCACGGCCGGGTAGACGCTGCCGGGCGACGGCCGGTATCGCGGGCCGAAAAGCCGCGACAGCTCTGACATCACCTCGTAGCCGTTCATCGGCCGGTCGGTCAGCAGGGCGAGCAGCACGAGCGGAAGCTCGCCGTGCCCGAAGAATCGACGTGACATTTCGCGTCCTACGCGCTCAGCGCGAGCGGTCGTGCCCGGAGCGTGCTGGCGGCCACCGGCTCGCTCAGGCCCTTGAGGACGAGCGGCTCGAGTGGCTCGAGCTCGTGCCCGGCGGAGCTGCCCAAACGCTCGCGGGTGGACTCCGACACCAGAACGTCGCCACCGCGGGCGGCGTCGCACAGCCGCCGCGCGACGATCACGGGCCGGCCGAAGTAGTCGTCGTCCTCGCGAATGGTCTCGCCCGAGGCGATCCCGACCCGAAGCCGAAGCTGGTCCGCGCAGGCGGCCACGGCGCTCTGCATCGAGGCCGCGCACTCGAGGGCGGCCCGCGGACTCTCGAAGACGACCATGAGGCCGTCGCCCAGGCTCTTGACCTCGTGGCCGCCGTGGTCGCGGACAGCGCGACGCAGCAGCACGAAGTGCCGCCGGCGAAGGTCGTGGGCCTCGTCGTCGCCCAGCCGGTCGAGCAGCTCCGTCGATCCGACCACGTCGGTGAACAGGACCGCGACCTCCTCGAGCTCGTGGCTGGGGGAGCGCTCCGAGGCGCCGCCCGACCGGGCGGCCCTGTCGGCACGGGCGAGCACGACCGCGTCGGCGCGCTGGGCGACCGCCTCCCGGCCCCCGTGGGTGATCGTGTAGACGACCGATCCGCGGGCCGCCTGGGCCTCGACGAGCCCCTCGGCCTCGAGCGCCCCCACCGCGATCACCACGGCGCCAGCCGTCAGGCGGTACTCCAGTCCGAGCAGCGCTTCCAGCTCGAGGAAGATCTCGCCCTCGGACATCGGCTGCTGCTCGATCAGCCTGAGCACCACCAAGAGCAGCTCACCTCTGCGGAACGAACGTCGGACCATGCCCTGCCTCACCTCGCTTACGAAACTGCTACGAAGTGTATATCGAAACTGTTACGAAATCAAGCGGGCTGGCGAGGGGTGCGGGCTTCAGCCGGCGGCCGCGTACAGCTGCCAGCTGTCGGGAACACCCTTCAGCGTGTGGGTCCCGCGGTCGGTGAACTCGATGCCGGACCCGGCCACCAGGTCCTTGACCGTCCGCGAGACCAGCACCTCGTCGGGCCCCGCCAGCCCGCTGACGCGCGCGGCGATGTGCACCGCGATGCCGCCGATGTCGTCTCCCATCACCTCGCACTCGCCGGTGTGCATCCCGGCGCGGAGGTGGATCCCGAGCGCCTCGGACGAGTCGACGATGGCCTGGGCGCAGCGGATCGCCCGCGCGGGGCCGTCGAAGGTGGCCAGGTGCCCGTCGCCGGTCGACTTCACCTCGCGGCCGCCGAAGCGGCCGAGCGCCGCCGTCACGGCGCGCTGGTAGCGCTCCAGGACCTCGCGCCAGCGCTGGTCGCCCAGCTCCGAGGCCGTTCGCGTGGAGTCGACGATGTCGGTGAAGAGCACGGTTGCCAGCACCCGGTCGGGCTCTGGCGCATCGCGCGCGCCAGTGAGGAATTCCTGTATCTCGCCCAGCGTGGTCTCAGGGTCCTCGTACCAGATCGCGTGGTCGTCGCCCGGCAGCTCCACGAGGCGGGCGTTGGGCAGGTGGTCTGCCAGCCAGCGTCCATGGCGCACGTTGACCAGCCGGTCGTAGCGGCGGTGCAGGATCAGCGTGGGCACGTGGACGCTGGGCACCACGTGGCGCACGTCGATGTCCAGGAACTGCTGAGCCAGCTGCCCGAGCATCCCGGGGCTTGCGCTGGCCCGCTCCAGCCGGGCGAGCATGGCGCGGGCCTCCGGGTCGTCGGCCGCGCTGGGCGCCACCACCTCGATCATCGCGCCCTGCCCCCAGTAGGGCGCGACCAGCTCGACGCCCGACTCGATGAGCGCCTGCGCCGGCGTTCCCAGCGGGTAGTCGTCGGTCTCGGTGGAGCGGGCCATCCCGCCGATGCACACGAGCGCCTGGACGCGGTCCGGGTAAGTGGCGGCGAACAGGAGGCTCATCGACACGCCCTCGGAGATCCCGATCAGGGCCGCCCGCTCCGAGCCGGCGGCGTCCATCACCGCCCGCACGTCGTCCATTCGCTCCTCGAGTGTCGGGGCCTGGGGCACGGGATCGGAGAGCCCCGACCCGCGCCTGTCGAAGGCGATCACTCGCGCGAAAGACGCGAGGCCCTCCAGGGCGCGCGCCAGGGGCTCGAAGTCCCAGACGAGCTCGATATGCGTGATGTACCCGTTGACCAGGACCACGTCCAGGTCGCCCTCGCCGAACACCTGGTAGGCGAGGTGCACGTCGCCGCTCAGCGCGGACCTGGTCTCCGGCCGTGCCATCGATGTGCCCTGCGCGTGCACCCGAGCCCCTCTTCGCGGTCCCCTCCGAACGGACGGCGAAGTCTAATGAGGCTCGTTCGGCGGCCAGCGCGGCCGCGGCCAAGTTGGCAGGATGCAGGCCGCCGATGACCATGACCACGTCAGCCGCCGAGTCCCTGTGGCTCGACCGCGTGCCGCCCGCCGGATACCCCTCGCTCGGGGCGCAGGTGCACGTGGACGTGGCGGTGATCGGCGGCGGGATCGCGGGGGTGACCACGGCGCTGCTGCTCAAGCGCGGCGGCGCCAGCGTGGCGGTGGTCGAGGCCATCGCAGTGGGCACGGGCGTGACGGGGTGCACCACCGCCAAGGTCAGCGCGCTTCAGTCGACGATCCTGTCCACGATCCGCGGTCGCCACGGCGCCGAGGCGGCAGCGACCTACGCGCAGGCCAGCATCGCCGGCGTCGAGCAGGTGGCGGAGCTGGCCACACGGGAGTCGATCGCCTGCGACCTCGAGCGCCGGCCCGCGTTCACGTACGCCGCCGACGAGGGCGAGCTGAAGGACGTCGAGAAGGAGCGCGAGGTCGCGACCGCTGCCGGTCTGCCTGTCGACTCCACCCCGCCCGACCTTCCCTACCCGGTGGCGGGCGCCGTCCGCCTGGAGGACCAGATCGAGATCCACCCGGTCAAGTACGTGCAGGGGCTGGCCGCCGCGATTCCCGGCGACGGCTCGCACGTGTTCGAGGACACGAGGGTGGTGGGTG
>JAXDIC010000346.1:0-3995 GCA_034664185.1 Thermoleophilaceae bacterium | reverse complement strand
CGGCAGCCCCTCCGAGCCCTCGAAGTGGAAGTGCTTGCCGAGCTCGGCCTCGAGCTCGAGGATCGGCCGTCCCGGGCCGTTGACCAGCAGGGTCGAGACGCGCGGGTGTACCTGCACCAGGAACGCATCGGGACCGGACCGCTCCGCCACCAGGTCGCGCAGCTTGCGCTCGACCTCGATGGCGACCGTCTCCTCCGAGAGCACGACGCCCTCGCCGTCGCAGGTCGGGCACGTCTTGGTCAGGATCTCGCGCACGCCGTCGGTCACGTTCTGGCGCGTCATCTCCACCAGCCCGAGCGGCGAGATCTCCATCACGTACGTCTTGGTGCGGTCCTCGTCCAGCATCTTGCGGAGCGTCTTCAGGACCGCGTCCCGGTTGCGCGCGCGGGCCATGTCGATGAAGTCGATGACGATGATCCCGCCGATGTCGCGCAGCCTCAGCTGGCGGACGACCTCCTCGGCCGCCTCGAGGTTGGTCTTCGAGATCGTGTCCTCCAGGCGCGCTCCCTTGCCGCGGCCGATGAACGACCCTGAGTTGATGTCGATCACGGTCATCGCCTCGGCGTAGTCGATCATCAGGTAGCCGCCGGAGGGCAGCTCCACGCGCCGGTTGAGCGTGGACTGGATGACCTCGTCCACGCCGTAGCGCTCGAACAGCGGGTCGTCGTCCTTGTACAGCTCGACGCGCTCGAGCAGGTCCGGCGCGGTGCGCGTGAAGAACGAGGTGAGCCGCTGGTGCTGCTTCTCGTCGTCCACGATCGCCCGCTCGAACTCGGCCGAGAAGATGTCGCGCACGACGCGCACCGACAGGTCGGCCTCCTGGAACACCAGCGCCGGCGCCGTCGTCTCCTCCGCGCGCTTCTGGAGCAGCTCGTGCAGCTTGTGCAGGTACTTGATCTCGCGCTCGAAGTCCTCGCGCGTGGCGCCGCGCGCGGCCGTGCGGATGATCGCCCCGCCGCCGCGCAGATCGAGCTTGGCGGCTCGCTTGCGGAGCTTGTCGCGCTCGGAGTCGTCCAGCCGGCGCGAGACCCCGACGCCCTCGCCCTGCGGCACGTACACCAGGTAGCGACCCGCGATCGAGAGCTGCATGGAGAGCCGTGCGCCCTTGGTCTTGAGCGGGTCCTTGACCACCTGCACGATGATCTCCTGACCCGGCTTGAGCAGCTGGGCGATGCGCTGCCCCTTTCCGCTGACGCGGCCTCGGCGCTGGACCTCAACGCCCGGCATGACGATGTCGTCGACGTGCAGGAAGCCGTTCTTGTCGATGCCGATGTCGACGAACGCGGCCTCGAGCCCGGGCAGGACGTTGTCGACCTTGCCCTTGTAGATGTTGCCGACGATCGAGCGGCTCCAGCGCCGCTCTATGTACAGCTCCCCGACGCGCCAGCCCTGCGGCACGGCGCCCTTCTGGGAGCGTCCTCCGCGGCCTCGGCCGCGGCCCTTGGTAGCGCCGTCCTCGCTAGAGGCGGAGGGCTTTCCCTCCGCCTCGAGGATGGCGACTCTTGTTTCGCCACGGTCGACCGTGACGAGCACTTGCTTTCTCAAGAAGACCTCTCATGCGATGAGCTCGCGGCGCTTGGCGGCAGCCGACAGACGTGCCTGCACGTGGATCGACTGAAGAAGTCCGACCGCGAGGAAGGTGACCAGTACGGAGGAACCGCCGTAGCTCATTAGCGGGAGCGGAACCCCGGTGATGGGCATGATCCCGATGGTCATGCCGACGTTGACGAAGATCTGGAACATGAGCATGGCGGCCACGCCGCCCGCTATCAGCGCGCCGTACAGGTTCTTCGCCATGGTGAGTATCCGAAGCGCGCGCCATATCAATAGAGCGTAGAGGGACAGCACAAGAGCCGCCCCCATGAAGCCGAACTCCTCGCCCACCACGCTGAACACGAAGTCGGTGTGGTGCTCGGGAAGGAAGTCCAGCTTGGTCTGTGTCGCCTGGTCGGGACCGCGGCCCGTCTTCTGGCCCGACCCGATCGCGACCTGCGACTGCCTGAGCTGGTAGCCCTGGCGGCGCGGATCGTCGGTCGGGTTGACGAACGCGGTCAGGCGATCGACCTGGTACTGCTTGAGCACGTGGACGCCGGCGGCCGGAGCCGCCACCAGCACCGAGACGACGATCGTCGCGGCCAGCGTGCCGATCAGCGCGAAGTGGGTCCACTTCGTGCCGGCCACGAAAAGGATCGAGCACGCGATGGCCATGTACACGAGCCCGGACCCGAGGTCCGGCTGGATGACCACCAGCATGGCCGGGAGGATGGCCAGCAGCAATATGCGGCTGGTGGTCTCCCGCTCCGATAGCCGGCGCATTCGATCCACCATGAACCCGGCCAGGGCCGCTACCAGCAGCACCTTGCCGAGCTCCGACGGCTGAAGCTTCAAGAACGGCAGGTCGATCCAGCGCTTGGACCCGCGCGTGGCGGTGCCCAGGACGAGCGTCATGAGGATCAACCCGATCATCCCCCCGTAGACCCCGAGCTTCCACTCGCGCAGCCGCGAGTAGTCGAAGCGGGCCATCAGGAGCATGAGGACCAGCCCGACGGCGCCGTAGGCGGCCTGCCGGTAGAGGTAGTAGTCGGGACTGCCCGGGATGTCCCCCTTGGTGGCCGTGCCCACCACGTAGGACCCGAAGCCGATCAGGCCGATCGAGGCGACGAGCAGCAGGACGTCGAGCTGGAGCCACCACGACACCCAGCGCCGCGGCGCGGCCTGGAATGCCTGCACCTGAGAGCCGAGGGCGGCGTTCATGCCTGGACCCTAGCCATACGGGTTGACCCCGGCGGTGGAGCCCTTGCCGATGCCCTTGTCCTTGATCCCGAACAGGACGGAGAGGATCTTGCGGACGGCTGGCGCGGCGGTCTCGACGCCGAAGCCGCCGTGCTCGAACGTGGCCACCACCACGTAGCGCGGGTTGGGGTAGGGAGCCAGGCCGACGTACCAGGACTGGTCCGGCCTGCCGAGACCCCGCTGGGCGGTGCCCGTCTTGCCGGCGATGGGGATCTTGAAGTCCTTGAAGACCGGGTACGACGTGCCGCCCGGCTCGGTGGCCGCCGCGTGCAGGCCCTCCATGATGGCCTGCCGGTAGGAGGAGTTGATGTTGAGCTTGCGGCGTGCCGGGCTGGTGAACTCCTGGATCACGCGGCCCTCCGCGTCCTCCACGCGCTGCCCGATGTGCGGTTTGACCACGTAGCCGCCGTTGGCGATCGCCGCGTACGCCACCGCGAGCTGGATCGGGGAGACCTGGAGGTCGCCCTGACCCACCGCCAGGTTGACGTTGTCGCCCGGGTACCAGGGGCGATCGGTCAGGTGCTTCTTGTACAGGCGGTCGCGCCACTCGGGGCTCGGGACCACGCCCTGGCTGCCCGCCGGAAGGTCGATCCCGGTGCTGTGACCGAGGCCCAGCCGGCGTGCCCAGGTCTGGATCAGGTGCCCGTCGCCCGCGCTGTTGGCGTCGAGCCCGAGCCGATAGAAGAACACGTCGCTGGAGACCTTCAGGGCCTGCCGCAGCGCCAGCGCGCCGTTGACCGCGCCACCCGCGTTCTTGAACGTGATCCCGCCCACCTTGAGGAAGCCGGGGTCGTACTGCACCGTGTCGGGAGTTATCAGGCCGCCCTCCAGCGCCGCCGTGGAGGTGATCAGCTTGAACGTGGAGCCCGTCGGATAGACCGACTGGGTGGCGCGATTGATCAGCGGAGCGCCGTTGGCCTGGCTGCTCAGGCGCTTGTAGTCGGACTGCCTGATCGTCTTGGAGAAGATGTTGGGGTCGAACGACGGGTTGCTGCCCATCGCCCGAACCTCGCCGGTGCGCACGTCCATGGCCACGAACGCGGCCTCGTCGCCGACGATCGCCTGCTGGCCCGCCTTCTGCACGTCGTAGTCCACGCTCAGCCGCAGCTGGCGGCCGGCCTCCGGTGGCCTGCTGGCCAGCTGCTGGCGGTAGTTGCCGCGCGCGTCCACCTGCACGCGGTTGGCCCCGTCCCGGCCGCGCA
>JAXDIC010000331.1:0-2798 GCA_034664185.1 Thermoleophilaceae bacterium | reverse complement strand
CCGCGCGTGCGCTTCCAGGCTCCGGATGCGTTGAAGCCCGCGACCTGCGGCTTGCCGGAGTTCGTCCCCTGCGCGTAGATGGCGAGCGGCGACTTCGACGACGGGAAGCCGAACAGGTCGAACTGCTCGTCGTAGAAGTTCGTCGACGATGGCGTGTTGCCGCCGGGCTCGGCCTGGTCGTAGTTCGGGTCGTTCGGCTTGTCCGTCAGCTGCGGGTCGAGCGGATCGGGCGGCGCGACGAAGTGCTGCGAGGTGTCGTTCGACCCGGGGTGCTCGAAGTCACTCGCCAGCGCAAGCGCGCCGCCGGGCACGAGCAGCGCCGCGGCCACGAGCGCGGCGACGCGCACCGACCGGCCCGTTCCCCTGCGTTCTCTGTCTGAGCGACGTACCACGAGTCCCCTGCGCAGCCACCCCCCCGAGTGGCGCTCCGCGATGGTACTCGGCGACCCCCGATCGTGAGCCGCTTGTGCGGCCGCTGACGTCGCTCTCGCGACGCCGATGTCGTGGTGGTGTCAGACGGACGCCTCCCTGGCGCGCACCGAGATCAGCCACAGGCTCCAGCAGTAGATCCCGATCAGGAAGAGCTCACGCACGGCCACCGCCGGATGCACCACGCGCGCGTGGAACACGTCGTGCACGGTGGGAGCATGCTGGGCGAGGAAAAGGCTGGTGAAGTCGGCCCCGAAGAAGGCCACGTCGAAGACGCCGAACGCCAGTACGAGCGCGATCGGGGCGCCGCACAGCGCGAGCAGGGCCACCACCCAGAGGCTGTATTGGGGGCTGTTCACCTTGTTGACCGCGAACAGCGCCGCGAGGCACGCCAGCCCGGCCGGCGCCAGGAGGAGGCCGGCGGGCACGCGTGTGCGGTGGCGCCAGACGATGGCCAGCGCCAGGCCGACCCCGGCGATAGCCAGGAGCCCGCTGGCGAGGTTGAGCTGAGCGGTCGTCAGGTGCGGACCCAGGCTCCAGACGCTGAGCCCTCTGCGGTGGGTGTTGAGCGTGATGAAGTACGACCACGCGTGGCGCAGCCGGACGCCGCCACCGTGCCGCTCCAGCGCGACCGGCAGGTTGACCGCGACGCTGACCAAGGTAAAGCTCGCCACCAGTCCCAGGGCGTGGCGGCCACGTCTTCGCCCGATCAGCGCGATGACCACGATCGCCAGGAAGACGACCGGGAACACCTTGGCCCAGGTGGCCAGCGCGAGCACCGCACCCGCCGGTCTCAGCCGGTCGGCCACGAACAGCGCCAGCGCCGCGACGGTGAGGGCGAGCGCCAGCAGGTCCCAGTTGAAGACCGCGTAGAGCACCACCGTGGGCGACAGAGCCAGGAGCCACGGGTTGGCGCGCGGGATCGACCTCATCAGCGCGACCGTTGCCGCGCCGCACGCGCCCAGCATGGCCGCGGTCACGCCGAGGTACGCCCCCACCGAGCGAGGCACGAGGCTGGCCACCCAGACGAACGCGCCCGTGACCACCGGATACTCCAGGCGGTAGTCGAAGTACGGAGCTGGATGCCGCCACAGGCGGTCGCGGAAGAACAGCGACGCGACATCCGAGTACGACCAGATGTGGGAGAACGCGAAGTCGTTGAAGGCCGCCTGCGTGTGCGCGCCCGCGTACGAGAACGTGGGCGCGCGCAGGAGCAGGCTCAGCCCGGTGGCCACCAGGACGGCGGCCAGCAGCCGTGCCGGGGTGCCCAGCCGGCCCGCGAGACCGCTCAGCTTCGCCGCCACGTCGCCGGCGCGGCGATCGGAACGCGCAGTCGGGCCGGCCCGCCGGCCGTGACCTCCGCGCGCCGGGCCGGCGCCACGAGGAGGAACGCCAGCCCGAGCAGCAGCAGGTCGCGCGCGAACACGATGAGCGTCGGCCCGGTGTCGAGGTGACCCCACCAGGAATCGAAGTTCGCGACGTCGAAGCGCGTCAGGAGGGACACAGCGAGGATGGCGACGGCGGCGCCGTAGCGGCGGCGTCCCTCGATCAGGAACGGGAATGGCAGGAGCCAAAGCATGTACTGCGGCGAGGTGACCTTGCCCAGCACCATGGTCGCGCAGACCGCCGCGAAGACGTGCGCGATGGCGATCGACGCGGCGGCCTCCGGGGGCCGCGCCCGTATCCGCCTGATGCCCAGCAGGGTGATGGCGGCCGCCAGGACGAGCCCCGTCACGGACGTGGCGATCGCGATCGTGTGAGCGGCGGAGCCGACCAGGTTGAAGGACCCGTAGGAATGCACCGTCATGTACGAGCCCGCCATGCCGAGCTTGTGCAGGAGGACCTGCGCGGTGGCGCCCAGCGTCTCGATCTCCATCGGCCTGTTCGTCTGGTACTGGATCGACTTGAGCAACCCGTGCGGCGACCACGCGAGTGCGACGGCGAAGGGGATCCCGCAGGCAAGCGTGAACGCCGCCGCGGCTCGCCCGGCAGCGGCGCGCCCCGCCCACCGCCACGCGGCCGCCAGGACCGGCACCAGCAGCAGCACGGGCCAGAGCTTGGCGGCGGTGCCGAGCCCGGCGAACGTGGCCGCCCAGACCGGTCGCCGGCGTATCAGCGCAAGGCAGGCCACCGCCACCAGGAGCGTGGGCCAGAGGTCGTAGCGGGTGAGCGCTATCGAGCCCGACAGGATGGCGGGCACGACCGCCACCAGGCCGCCCGCCGCCAGCTGGTCTCGAAGCCCGCGCCCGAGCGCCCGCACCGCCAGCACCACGCAGGCGGCCAGCGCCGCCGCCACCAGGCCGAAGATTCCCACGAACGCGCGCCGGTACGGCTTCTGGTTGTCGTGCCCCAGGAGGTACGGGGCGACG
>JAXDIC010000097.1:0-3834 GCA_034664185.1 Thermoleophilaceae bacterium | reverse complement strand
CTGTTCAGCGCCGGCTACCTCTGGGGATACCTGCCGCGGGCGATCGGTGTCGGCCTCGTCCCGCTGTTCCTGCTTGGCGCCGAGCGGATCGTCGATCCAGGGCGTCGTAAGCCGGGGCGGAGCGCGGGCTGGTACACGGCCTGGACCGCAGTGGCGGGACTGATGGCCGCGTGGATCCACCCGTGGCAGGGCGAGACCCTGCTCCTCATCCTGCTCGCCCTGGCGGCATGGGGACGCTTCGAGCGCCGCTACCGGGGTTTCGCGCTCCCAGCTCTGGCGACGGCGGCTCCACTCGTCTACTACTTCGCTCTGTCGCGCGCCGACAATGCGTGGCGCCATGCGGCGCACGAGACAGCGCTGCCCCACTACGCGGGCTGGCTGCTCATCGCGGGCCTCGCCCCCTTGGCGGCCTTCGCGGTTCCCGGGGCTCTGCGAGCGGCGCGCGATTTCCAGGACCGCGTCCTCGTCCTCTGGCCGCTGGCCGGGCTGGCGGTCTACCTGGCTGTGCCCTCGCTCTCGTCGCACGGCCTGAACGGGCTCAGCCTGCCCCTGGCGGTGTTGGCTGTCCGCGGATTCACGAGGCTGCGTCTGCCGCAGGTCGCGACCCTGGCCGCGGTTGCGGCGCTCATGCTGCCCGGCATCGTGTACGTGATCAGGTCGGCCCGGCCATCGGGAAGCGGAACGCCGCGCTTCCTCTCGCGGGACGAGACACGAGCTCTTGGCTCTCTCGCCTCGACCGGGCCGCCCGGCCCAGTCCTCGCTCCCTACGAGCTCGGGACGAGCGTGCCCGCGTTCACCGGACGGAGCACTTGGATCGGCCACGCGGCCTGGACACCGGACTGGGCTCTGCGCTTCGCCCGTACCAACGCCCTCTTCTACGGCCGTATGCCGCCGGCGCAGGCGCGGAAGCTCGTGCGGGAGAGCGGGGCCTCCGTCGTCCTCTCCGATTGCCGGAGCAGGGACCTCGCGGCGATCATCGGCGCCAGCGTTAGCCGGCCACGGCACTTCGGGTGTGTGGCCGTATATCGAGTGCGACGGGAATCGACTAGCGTGCACGGCTGAGAGCCTCGAGGTTCGAACCGACACGAGAGGAGACGCTCATGGCAGTCGTGATCGTCAACGAGATCGCGGGTGGAGACCAGGGCTTGTACGACGCGCTCAAGCCTCAAACGACGCGCGACGGTCGGCTTCCGGAAGGGTGCTCGCTCCGTATCGCCGGTCCCGTCGACGTTGGGTGGCGCGTGATCTCGGTGTGGGACTCGGAAGCGCAGTTCGAGTCATTCCGGGACGGGACGCTGATCCCGGCCATTCAGGAGGCCGGCTATGGCGACCGGGTGACCCCGAGGACCGAGGCACGCCCGGTGTATGAGGTGATCAGCTCGTAGCCGCAGGCCGCGCTTTGTAGGCCTCGCGTTTGGGTAGAACGCCGGGCATGCACCGGACCCTTGTCGTCGGCGTGGCGGCCGTGCTCGCCTGTGCGGCCGCTGGCTGCGGACGCGAGTCGGACCACGACGTGCGGCTCGGGGTGGAGCAGCTTGCTTCGATCTCCGCCGAGGGGGCGCTGATGGCGGACGACGTGGTCCGCGGGCGCACCAAGACCACCTTCGTGCGCGTGCACGGGGAAGAGCTCAGCGCGCAGGCCGAGCACGAGGCGGAGAAGCTGAACGACGCCCCGGTGTCGCCCGACCTGCACGGCCGGGTAAAGGCGGCGATCAAGCTCTCCTCGGACATCGGCGGGGCGATCGACGATCTGCGCGTCTCTCCGCAGGACCGGCAACAAGCGCGTCAGGCGGAGCGCGACCTGCACAGGTGGGCCGACCAGGCCCAGAGGCTGGCGGGGTCGATGTGAAGAAGGTCTTCCAGCTCGCCCTGGGGATCATCGCCGCGGTCGGCGGGTTCGTCGACATCGGCGAGCTGGTGTTCAACGTGCAGGCCGGAGCCAACTTCCGCTACCGCCTCCTCTGGGCCGTTGTCGTCGGAGTTATCGGGATCGTGGTGTTCGCCGAGATGACCGGACGCGTTGCGGCCGTCGCCGGTCGCCCGGTCTTCGACGTCGTGCGCATGCGCATGGGGTTGAACGTGGGGCTGGTCGCGCTGGTCGCGTCGCTCGTGATCAACCTCTTGACGCTCGCGGCCGAGGTGGGCGGGGTCGCGATCGTCCTCGAGCTGCTCTTCGACGTGAAGATCGGGACGATGATCCTGCTCGCTGTCATGGGGCTGGTGCTGATCGTCTACTTCGTCCCGTTCGACGGCATCGAGCGGATCTTCGGCTACCTGGGCCTTGCCCTGCTGGTGTACGTATTCGCCGCCGTCCACCTCGGTCCCAACTGGCACCACGTGACCCAGGGGCTCGTCCCCAACTGGCACCCGTCGGCCCTGTACGCCTACTTCGCGGTCGGCGTGATCGGCGCGGCCCTGGTCCCCTACGAGGTCTACTTCTACTCATCCGGGGCGATCGAGGACGGCTGGGGCGTCAAGGACCTCAACCTGAACCGCGCCAACGCGCTGCTCGGGTTCGGGCTCGGCGGCATCCTTTCGATCGCGCTGATCATGGTCTCCGCGCAGGTCTTCGCTCCGGCGCAGGTCGACCCCGGCTATCTGGGAACCACCGCGCTCGGGGCCCAGCATGCCTACGGCGAGACGGGCTTGCTGCTCGCGCTGCTCGGCATGCTGTTCGCTGTCGGTGGTGCCGCGGTCGAGTGCGCATTCTCGGGCGCCTACACGCTGGCGCAGTTCGCGGGCTGGGAGTGGGGCAAGTATCGCGGTCCGCGGGGTGCGCCGCGGTTCACGCTCGCGTGGCTGACCTTCTTCGCCCTGGCACTGATCGTCGTGGAAACCGGGGTTGACCCCGTGCTGCTCACCGAGTACGCCGTCATTTTCTCGGTCGTCGCGCTGCCGCTCACCTATTTGCCGCTGCTGCTGATCGCCCGCGACCGTACCTTCATGGGGGAACACGCCAACGGGATCGTCGGCAACCTCCTCGGCTGGCTGTTCTTCGCGATCATCCTGGTCGTCGCGCTGGCCGCCGTACCGCTGATGCTGATCACCCAGGGTGGGTCCGGCTGATGCCCGAGCCGGCCGGTCACATGGACCTGGTCTACCGGCTGCTGGACGACCAGCTCGTCGACGTAGACGGTCGTCGTTGCGGCCGCGCCGACGACCTGGAGTTCGATGGTGGTGTCGGCCCGCCGCCGCGCCTCAACGCGATCCTGAGCGGCTCGGGCGTCTGGCACCGACGGCTGCCGCGAAGGCTGCGGCCGCTCGGCGCCCGGATATTCGGCACCGGTGTCGTGGGGCACGACGTGATCCGAGTGCCGTGGGACCGGGTCGAGCGCATCGACACCGTCATAACCCTCAAGGCCAAGGCACGCGACATGGGGCTCGACCAGGGTGACGAGCGCATGGCGGCCCGGATGAAGAAAGTGCCCGAGCAATGATCCGCGCCAGCGATCTTCTCGGGTCCGAGGTGCGCACCGAGTCCGGCGACCGCCTCGGCCGGGTGCACGATCTGCGCGCCCACCAGGAGGGCGGCGGGTGGGTTCTGATCGGACTGGTGGTGGGACGCGGCGGGCTCAGGGCGCGTCTGGGCGTGGGAGGGGACGAGCCCGTGCGCGAGGGAAACGTCGTCCCGTGGGAGGCCGTCGTCGCGCTGGACGACGGCCGGATCACGGTGCGCGACGTGATCGCCGCCGCGCCCACTCCGTAGAGCGCGTACCTCAGTGCCTGCGGCGCCGGCTCTTGCGTGGGCGCTGGCACGGCTGCCTGGTAACCACGCTGTCGACTGACGCGTCGGCCCACCAGAACCGGACCGTCGTTCCCCAGTAGCCCCGGGCG
>JAXDIC010000404.1:0-2517 GCA_034664185.1 Thermoleophilaceae bacterium | reverse complement strand
CTGTTCCACGTGTCCTGTGAGAACTGGAACATGCCCCGGTAGGCGCCCCCGCCGCCTATGGACCGCGGGTTGCCGTGCGACTCGCACTCGGCGATCCGCCTGAGGATCGGTGGGATGTGGACCGCCCGGGCTGCGGCCCGGTGCCGTAGTCGGCGGCGGAGCACGGTGGCGGTGCGGTGCATCTGCCGGTCGACGCTGCGATGGCCGGCCAGCGGTGCCGCGAGGGGTACGGGCTGGGCCTGAGCTGGAGCCTGACCGTCGTCGGCCAGCGCGATCCCGACCGGCGCCGTGACGGCGACGGCCACGATGGCGGCCAGGGACAGTTTGGTCGAAGCCTGCATGCGAACGACGTCCTCCTCTCGCCCGAGGCAGCGCGAAGCGCCGCGAGGCGGGATCGGGGTGGCGCCGGGGAGTGGCCGGCGGGAACTTCAGGGCCGGCGGGGCAAAAGGCCCGAAAGCCGGTCCAACGACGAACGAGTGTTCCCGTCAAGTGTCGATCACTCTGTGACGTCGATCACACAAGTCGTGCTGCCAGGCGCGCGGCTAGCATGGGCCGCGCATGCAGGTCACGCTCCCAGACGGCAATTCCCTCGAGCTCCCAGATGGCGCAACGGGCGCCGACGCGGCCGCCGCGATCGGTCCTGGCCTCGCCAAGGCCGCGCTTGCCATTCGCGTCAACGGCGACCTGCGCGACCTGGCCCGCCCGCTCGAGGATGGCGTCCCGATCCAGATCCTCACCGGCCGCGACGAGCCCGATGCGCTGGAGCTGATCCGCCACGACGCGGCCCACGTCCTGGCGACCGCGGTCATGGACCTCTATCCCGGCGTGAAGATCTCGATCGGGCCGCCGATCGAGCAGGGCTTCTACTACGACTTCGACTTCCCCGAGGGAACGCACGTCTCGGAGGCCGACTTCGAGGCGATCGAGGCCAAGATGCGCGAGCACGTCGCGGCCGACGAGCCCTTCGTGCGCGAGGACGTCTCGGCCGGCGACGCGCTCGAACGCTTCGTCCGCGAGGGCCAGGACTACAAGGTGGAGCTGATCGAGGACCTCGTGCGCGACGCGGGCGTCGAGACCGTCTCGCTGTACACCAACGGGCCCTTCACCGACCTCTGCCGTGGCCCGCACTCCCCGTCGACCGGGCGGGTCGGCGCCTTCAAGCTCCTGTCCGTCGCCGGCGCCTACTGGCGCGGCAACGCGGACAACCCGATGCTCACCCGCATCTACGGCACCGCCTTCCCGACGAAGAAGGAGCTCGACCAGCACCTCGAGCGCCTCGAGCAGGCCCGGGCGCGCGACCACCGCAAGATCGGGCAGGAGCTCGAGCTGTTCATGTTCTCCCCGGTGTCGCCGGGCTCGGCGTTCTGGCTGCCCCACGGCATGGCCGTGTGGAACGCACTGGCGGCGCTGTGGCGCGAGCAGAACCGCGCCCGCGGCTACCACGAGGTCAAGACGCCGATCCTCTACGACGTCGAGCTGTGGAAGCAGTCCGGCCACTGGGACCGCTACCGCGAGCACATGTACTTCACCGAGGTCGAGGATCGCGCCATGGGCCTCAAGCCCATGAACTGCCCGGCCCACATCCAGCTCTACAAGAACGAGCGGCGGTCCTACCGCGACCTCCCGATCCGGTTCGCCGAGCAGGGGCTCGTCCACCGTCACGAGCCGAGCGGCACCCTCCACGGCCTCCTGCGCGTGCGCCACATCACCCAGGACGACGCCCATATCTTCTGTTCGCCCGACCAGATCGAGGACGAGGTACTGGGGTGCCTGGACTTCGGCTTCTACCTCTACGACCTCTTCGGCTTCGAGCCGCGGCTCGAGCTCTCGACCCGGCCCGAGAAACGGCTTGGATCAGACGAGCTGTGGGACCAGGCCGAGGGTGCCCTGTCCGCGGCGCTCGAGCGCCGCGGTCTGCCTTATGAGATCGGCGAGGGGGAGGGCACGTTCTACGGACCGAAGATCGACCTGCACATGACCGACTCGATCGGCCGGTCCTGGCAGCTCGGCACCGTCCAGCTCGACTACCTGATGCCCGACCGCTTCGACCTCGAGTACACGGGCGCGGACAATGCCGAGCACCAGCCGGTGATGATCCATCGTGCGCTGTTCGGGTCCTTCGAGCGCTTCATCGGCATCCTCATCGAGCATTACGCAGGCGAATTTCCGGTGTGGCTGGCGCCGGTGCAGACGATCGTGCTGCCGATCGCCGACCGCCACGCCGAGTACTCGGCGTCGGTGGCGGCGCGGTTGCTCGAGGCGGGTGCGCGCGCGGAGCTCGACGACCGCTCCGAGTCCCTCGGCCGGCGCATCCGCGACGCCGAGCTGCGCAAGGTCCCCTACATCCTCGTGGCCGGGGATCGCGAGGCCGAGGCGCGCGAGCTGTCGGTCCGCCGGCACGGGGGGGACGGAGACGAGGGCGCCGTCGCCGTCGCGGCGCTGGCCGAGCGCCTCGCGGGCGAGGCCGCCGCGCGCTCCTGACTTGGCAGAGCCGCGGAGGCCGGGCTATACTCCGT
>JAXDIC010000283.1:0-2626 GCA_034664185.1 Thermoleophilaceae bacterium | reverse complement strand
CCCCCGGCTGCCCGAGCTCCGAGGCCAGCTTCTCCAGCGACACCCACGGCGGCGCCTCGCCATCGCGTTCGCGCAGCCAGGCGCGCCCGAGGATCTCCGTGTCGGCGGCGGCCGGCAGTTTCACGTGGCGGCGGGAGAACAGTGGGCCGAGGAAGTTGCGCTCGACGGCGCCCGTGTGAAACACCGGCGTCCTCCCGGCCAGCATCTCGAGCATCCGGTCAACCGCCTGGTCGAGCGGGGGAGCGTCCGCCAGGTCGGCCACGCGCAGCTTGTGCACCAGCACCGCCCCGTGCTCCGAGCGGCGGGTCGTGCGAACCAGCGTGTAGAGCGACTCCCCCAACACGATCCGCCCGTCCTCGATCGGCACCGCCCCGACCGCGATGATGTCGTTACGGCGCGGATCGAGACCCGTCAGCTCAAGGTCCAGCGAGCACCATCTGGCCTCCCGCCAGGGGGTCTCGTCCGCCGGCCGGGCGACGGCGACGAACTCGGCCGCGGCGCCCTCAGGCGGGCGGCGCAGCCTCATCCGCGCAGCCCTCGCTGCACCCCGGACACCGCGCGGAACACGTCGCGGAGATGATCTCGGGTCAGCGCGCTGAGCGCACTCGGTTCGAGCTGGTCATCGGGACGTCCTCCCGCGGAAAGCTGCTCCATGTGGTGGGAGATGCGCAGCTCGTGAGCGAGCTCGAACGCCTCGCTCAGCGTTCGCGCGTCCGCGTCGCTGAGCACGCCGGCCGCGGCGGCGCCGTTCAGCCGCTCAGCCGTGGTGCCTTCAGTAATTCCTGCCGCCGCGACCGCCCACCGGGCCAGCTCGACGATCGGGATCACCGCCGCTCGCCGGATGTCCAGGTGATCACCGCGCGCGCCGTCCGCCTCGAGCACGGAGTCGGCATCGAAGCCGGTGGGCGGGGTGTAGGCGAGCGCCCGGCGGGCGAGCACCGCCACCAGCTCGTCTCGGCGCTGCTCCCGCACGACGGGCAGCGGGTCACGCGGGGTCCCCCAGAGCGCGCGACGATCGGAGAGCACCGACAGCGTCAGCTCATCCTCGAGGTCAGCCTGCAGCCACTCGTCCCCGGACCGGGCGATCACCTCCCCGGGCAGACCGCAGCGGCCCAGGTCGGCCTGCACCTGCTCGATCCAGCCCGGAGGAGGCGGCTCGCTGCACACCAATGCTCCGCGGGCGATCGAGGCGGGCGTGAGCTCACGGCGGGCGTGGCTGCCCAGCGCCACCCAGACCAGGCCGTCGGCGGGGAGCCGGGTGGCCGGCACGGCCAGCTCGAGCGCGCGGACCGTGACCGCGTCGACGAGGGCCGACAGCACGCGCGCCACCTCGAGCGCGCGCAGGTTGGCGGCGTGCAGCTCGACGACGATCTCCGGCAGCCGGGCCGACACGCCGACCAGCGAGTCGATGTCCTTGGCGCGAGCGATCGCGCGGCGGGCGCCGAACCACGAGCGGGGCTGGACCGCGAACAGATCCGCGTCCTCGACCACGCCGACGAGCTGGCCGCGCTCGGTCACCACCGGCGCATGCCGGATGCCGCGCTCGAGCAGCTCGAACAGCACCTCTCCGGCCAGCCGGTCGGGGGTGACGGTGAACACGGGCGTGGTCATGACGGTCGAGACGGGCGCGATCAGCGGGAGGCCCGCGGCGACGATCCGGGTCCTGATGTCCCGGTCGGTGACGATCCCGAAGCCGCGCCCCCGGAAGTCGACGATCGCGCACGTTGCCGCGGCTGCGGTCATCCTCCGCGCCACCTCGCGAATGCTCTCCATCGGCTCGCAGCGCACGGTCGCGGAGCGGATCAGCTTCGCCACCGGCTGGTTCGTCGTCTCCTGCAATCCGACCGACAGCTCGCGGCTGCGGGCGCGCTCGAGCAGCGGCCGCGCCACGGCGGCGGGAATCCGATAGAGCAACGTGTCCTCGGCGGCCCGCGCCTCGAACCCGGGCGGCAGCCCGGACAGCATCGCCGCGTGCCCGAAGGTGTCCCCGGCGCCGAGCAGGTCCAGCAGCTTGCCCTCGTGGGAGATGTCGACCCCGCCGCTGTGGATGACGCGCAGGAACGTGACCGGTCCACCGTCCTCGCTGAGGATCGTGCCCCCGGTGGGGTAGAACTCCATCTGCGTCTGGGCCACCACCTCGCCGAGCTCCTCCGGCGCCAGCGCATCGAACGGTGGGCGCAGAGCGAGGAAGCGCGCGATCTCACTCAGGCCGGCGTCCAGCTCAACCCTCTCAAGGCGCGTGTGAGCATTCTGCAACGGTATCCGGCCGGGGCGCGAACCCGATACGGTGCGCGGCAATGAGCGAGTCCGCCCCTTCGCTCCCGGGTCCGAGTCCGGGTCGGCTGGCCCGCTGGCGCCACGCGCTGAGCACCGTCAACCCCCCGGCCGGCGAACTCGACCAGGTCTCCCGCTGGCTGGTCATCACCCGGGCCGGAGTCCTCCCGATGACGCTGACCGCCGGCGCGATCGCCGGGCTCTTGGCCGCCCGGCAGACCGGCTTTGCCGCCGGCTGGTACGCGCTGTCGTTCCTGGGCATCGTCCTCGCCCATGTCTCCAACAACCTGGTCAACGACCTGTTCGACACCGACACCGGGCTCGACACGGGCGACTACCCCCGGGCCCTGTA
>JAXDIC010000272.1:0-5392 GCA_034664185.1 Thermoleophilaceae bacterium | reverse complement strand
CCGACGCGATCCTGGACGTGGCGGAGGAGCAGAACGCCGACCTGATCATCGTCGGCAACAAGGGCATGACCGGCGCCAAGCGCTTCCTGCTCGGCAGCGTGCCGAACAAGGTCTCTCATCACGCTCCGTGCAGCGTGATGATCATCCGGACGACCTAGCGCTCAGGGAGCCAGCGCGGCCGCGGCGTCGGCCAGGCCGAAGCCGTAGCGCGTGTCGTACCCCGGCGGGCCGATGTCGCGCGCGGTGTCCTCGATGCGCTTGAGCACGGCGTCGGGCGACGGGTCGGCGCCGATCCGCTTGCTGGCGATGAGCAGCGCGGCGATGGCCGTGACGTGCGGGGCGGCCTCGGAGGTCCCCTCGAACCCGACCAGCTGGAAGTCGGTGGGGTTGCGCACGAAGGTCTGCTGGAAGATCTCGCGCGCGTGGCGGCTGGGATCGCAGTGGGCCTGGTCCCAGTCCGAGCTCGACAGCGGAGCGTCGGCCCCGCCGCCCGGCGCCACCACGTCGAGGCCGGTGCCGTAGTTCGAGTACTCCGCCTGGCAGCCGGCGGCTGTGGTGGCACCGACGGCGATCACGTTGGGGCTGCGCGCGGGATACGCCACGCGGCCCTCGGTGTCGTTGCCCGATGCGCCGACCATGACCACCCCGCGGTCGTGCGCGAACTTCATCGCGGAGATGACCTCGGGGATGTCCGCCGCTCGGAGCTGGGTGTCGAACTCCACGCTCATGTTGATCACCTTGGCCCCGTGCTTGGCGGCGTAGGTGATCGCTCGCGCAAAGGTGGTGCCGTCGCCGTCGCCGCGGTTGTCCAGCACGCGCAGCGGCATGATCTGCACGCCGTAGGCCAGGCCGGTCACCCCAAGCCCGTTGTTGGTCTTCTGGGCGATGGTGCCCGTCACGTGCGTGCCGTGGCTGTCCTGGTCCAGCGGGAAGCGGTCGTGTTTGAGGAAGTCGTAGCCCTTCACGAAGCGGCCGGCGTACAGGTCCGGCGCGCGGCGGTAGCGGCCGTGCTTCGTGTAGGCCACGCCCGAGTCGATCACGGCCACGGTCACCCCGCGGCCGCCCGGGCCGCCGGCCTGGCGCGCCAGCGCCCATGCCTGCGGGGCGTTCACGCTGAAGGGGCCGTCGAAGTTCCACTGCAGGTCGCGCCAGGCACCGGCGACGCCCCGTCCCGGGTCGTTGGGGTAGAACGGCGCCGGCAGGTCGGCCGCGCTCAGCTTGTAGTTGGGCAGCGCATACTTCACGCCCGGCTGGCGGCGGAGCTCAGCCAGGGTGCGCGCGACCGTGCCGCCGTCGGTTATCCGCAGCGCGCGGTTGTCGCCGGGCAGCGTCTGGGCGGTGGTGGTGCCGCTTGCCCGCTGGGCCGCCAGGCGGTCGTCACGGGTCGAGGAGTGGTCGTAGCGCACCACCACCGTGGACGGCGAGACGGAGGCCGCGGATGCGGCCACTGGAGCGGCGAGCGCGGCGACCAGCGCTGCCGCCGGGAGAAGGAGGCGAGTCGACATTGGGTTACGGTGCTCGGAGTGTACGTCCCGCTGAACCCCTATCGGCGCAGGAAGTTGTCCACTTGCTCGGCAAACGTGGGCGGAGGCGCCGGGTGTTGACGGCGTGCGTGACCGGCGCCACCGGCTTCGTGGGCGGCCACGTGGCGCGGCTCTTGGCTGAGCGCGGCGACCGGGTGCGGGTGACGTACCGCGATCCGGCTCGGCTGGAGCGCCTCGAGCAGCTGGACGTGGAGCCGGTCCGCGCGGACGTGCTGGACCGGGCGGCCATCCGCCGGGCGGTGCGCGGCTGCGACGTCGTCTTCCACACGGCGGGATACGTGGGGTCGCGCCCGCTGGAGCGGGTGTGGGAGATGAACGCCCTGGCGCCGCGGGTTGTGGTGGAGGCCGCCGCGGTGGAGGAGGTGCCCCGCGTGGTCCACACCTCGAGCGTGGCGGCGATCGGGCGCGCCGCTCACGGCGAGGCGGCCGACGAGGACACGGTCTTCCACAGCGGCGAGTTCGGCATGGCGTACGGCGACGCCAAGCACGAGGGCGAGGCGGAGGCGGTGGCTGCGGGCGCGCGGCTGGGGGTGGAGGTGGTGGTCGTCAACCCGGCCTACGTGCTGGGCGTGCCGGTCGACCGCTCACAGGCAGGTGAGACGTCCACGCGCGTGGTGGGCAACTTCCTGCTGGGCCGCCTGCCGGCGGTGGTGGACGGCGCCACCAACGTGGTAGACGTCGAGGACGTGGCCAGCGGACACCTGCTGGCCGCGGCGAAGGGCAAGCCCGGTCAGCGCTACGTCCTGGGCGGGTACAACCTCGACTGGGTCGACCTGATCGATCGCCTGGCCGCGGCGTCGGGCGCGCGCCGGCCGCTTCTGGTGCTGCCGACCGAGGTGGGGCGGCTCGCCCGCCTTCAGGACGAGCTGCACGTGCCCGGGCCGATCGCGCCCGAGGCCTTCGCGCTGATGGCCCAGAACTGGCGCGCGTCGTCGCGCAAGGCCAAGCGCGAGCTCCGCTACCGCACGCGTCCGCTCGATACCACCATCCGGGCGACCGTCGAGTGGTATCGCGAGCTGATCGCCAGCGGCGTCGTGGGAGGCCGGTCGGCCTCGCCGATGTCGGTGGCCTCCGCGGGGAT
The DNA here is from genome assembly GCA_034664185.1 of Thermoleophilaceae bacterium. GTDB lineage: Bacteria > Actinomycetota > Thermoleophilia > Solirubrobacterales > Thermoleophilaceae > AC-37. Next base: position 2,767 of record JAXDIC010000272.1, on the reverse strand, counting down.
GCGCGTGGCCGACCGGCTGGGGCTGGTGGCCGGGCTGCGCGCCGCCGAGGGCTACGTGGGACGACGCCTGATCACCGGGACTTGAGCCGCGTCTTCTTCCCACGCGACGAGTACTACATGCGCCTGGCGCTGCGCGAGGCCGAGCGCGCGCTGGAGCACGACGACGTGCCGATCGGCTGCGTGATCGCCCACGAGGGCGAGGTGCTGGCGGCGGCCGGCAACGAGCGCGAGCTGCGCGGCGACCCGACGGCACACGCCGAGGTGCTGGCCCTGCGCGAGGCTTCGCGCGTTCTGGGCGGCTGGCGGCTGACCGGCACCGCGCTGTACGTGACGCTGGAGCCGTGCGCGATGTGCGCCGGGGCCGTCGTCCTGGCGCGAGTGCCGCGCGTTGTCTACGGCACCGCGGACCCCAAGGCCGGCGCCGCCGGCAGCGTCCTGGACGTGCTCTCCGAGCCTCGTCTCAACCACCGTCCGGAGGTGGCCGGCGGGCTGCTGGCAGAGGACTGCGCGGACCTCCTGCGCGGCTTCTTCGCGCCCAGACGCTGACATGGGCGACGGCTACGCTTGCTCGTCGGTCCTCTGGAGGGGTGCCGGAGTGGTTGAACGGGGCGGTCTCGAAAACCGTTAAGGGCGGTTTCGTCCTTCGAGGGTTCGAATCCCTCCCCCTCCGCTTAGCGACCGGGGACGGCAACCCGATGAACGGAGAGTCACATGGCGCTGTTCGGACAGGAGCACGTCGACCGCTACGTCGCGACCGACGGCGAGGAGGGTCACGATTGGCAGGGGACGCACACGCTCATCCTGACGACGACGGGCCGGCGCTCGGGCGAGCAGAGGCGGCACGCGCTGATCTACGGCCGCCACGACGACGACTATCTGGTCGTCGCCTCCAAGGGCGGGGCGCCGGAGCACCCGGCGTGGTACCTCAACCTCGACGCGAACCCGGAGGTCGAGATCCAGGTCAAGGCCGACAGGCATCGCGCCCACGCGCGCACGGCCAGCCCGGAGGAGAAGGCCGAGTTGTGGTCGATCATGACGAAGGAGTGGCCCGCTTACGATCGCTATCAGGAGAAGACGGACCGCGAAATTCCAGTGGTCGTGCTCGAGCCCCGTTAGGGCTGCATCATTGAAAACCCGCGGTCCCAGTCTGGCGCTCTGCGGGGTTGAGGATTAGTATGGGTGCCGTGGGGGAGGCACCAAACGCGCTCCGGTCAGCGCTCGTGGCGTCAGCGATGACGCTTGTGCTTCTCAGCTTGCCCGCGGCGGCCTCGGCTGCCAATCCACCCGCCTGCGACACGAGTGCCTACCCGGTGCCGTTCCTCGTCATCGACGGGAAGTCCGTCGTGGTGCGCAACACGCGCTACCTACAGATGCGCCAGAACACGCACTCCACGGACAGTGCCAGCGCCCAGTCCGACCCGGAGCACCCGTTTCCCCTCACCGTGACCCCGAGCACCGGCGGGTCGACCACCTACACGGTCAACGACTGGGCGCGCGATCAGTTTCCGGTGACGTTCGCCAGCGGCGAGACCGCCGATGTGACCGCCACGTACGTGGAAGTCCACAATTCGTACAGCGGCCAAGTGCTCGTGACCACGCGTTGCACGCGCACCGTCTCCGCCAGCTTCAGCAAGCCTCCGGTCAAGCGCCACCGCCATAAGCACCATCGCCATCGTCATCGCGACAGCAATGGCGACGACGATGTGTAACTAGGGGAGCACCTGGACGGACGCCTGGGTCTGCGCGCCCGTGGCGGGATTGGTGACGGTCGCGTTGTAGGTGCCGGTCACCGCGTTGCCGGTGTTGGTGAACGTATACGCGCCGGTGCCGTCGCTTCCGATGGAGATCCCGTAGTGCTCGACCACTCCGTCGGGTCGCGTGAGGGTGACCTGCAGGTTGGCCCCGGGGCTGAACCCCGACGCCGCGATGGTGAAGGTGTCGCCCACCTTGCCGGGGTTGGGAGAGAACGACGCGCTTGGATTCTCGGTCGCGCTCGGGCCGGTCGACGGTGGCGCCTGCTGCGGTGTCTGACCGGGCGGCGGGTTGGCCGGGGACTTGCTGGTGCCGGTCCCCGTGTACGGGCCGGACTTCCCCCCGAGGCCGGCGCCCTGCGGAAACGTCATGCCGGTGCCGGGGTCGAAGAGCGTGAACGTGTCGATGATCGTGGTCGTCTGGTTGATGATCGTGATGTGACTCGGTGCGAAGCCGCTCCACAGCGGGCCGACGTACGCGGGCTCCCTGTACAGCACGGGCGGTGTCAGCGGGTTGCCGCAATAGCACTTCACGACGGGCCGCCCGTACTGATTGACGAATACCGCCGTCCCGGCCTGGAGCACGGCTTGAATCGCATCCGCCCGGCCACCGACGTAGCCGTGGTTGGTGACTCGCGTGTCTGTGCGCAGCGTGACCGCCGTCAGCTTGTTGACGTAGCGGCGGATCTCCGAGGTCTGGATCCCGAGCGTCGACGCCCACGCACCGGCCTTGGCCGGGTTTCCCTCGAGGAAGGTGATCAGCTTGTGGGCATCGCACGTGGTGTAGTTCCGCGTGCCCCCGTAGAGCCCCGGAAGTCCGCCGCTGTAGGTCGCGGGGCCTCCGCCGGAGCTCACGGCGGCGCGGGGAGGCTTGATGCCGGTCGCGTCCTTCCCGACGGCGGGCGTGAACGGGTTGGCGCCGGCGGTGGACACGGGTTGCGCCGCAACCTCGCTGTGCCCCTGGACGCCTGCCTTGTGCGACGACCCGCCGCAGGAAGCCAGGCCGCCGGTCACTG
>JAXDIC010000094.1:0-4032 GCA_034664185.1 Thermoleophilaceae bacterium | reverse complement strand
TCTGGGCCGGATTGGGGCGTCGCTGGCCGAGGGCACGTCGATCGACGCCGTCGAGGTGGAGTACCTGGGCCGCGTGGCCGAGCGCGACACGCGGCTGCTCACGGTGCAGGTCCTCAAGGGCATCCTTCGCGGCCACGTGGAGGAGTTCGTCAACGACGTCAACGCCCCGGGCCTGGCGGCCGAGCGCGGCATCGACGTCGCCGAGACCAGCCGCGCCGCGGCCCGCGACTTCACCGACCTCGTGCGCGTGAGCGTCACCAGCGGCGGCGCGTCCACGCGCGCCGTCGGCACCACGCTGGGCCGCCGCAACCGCCCGCACCTGCTGGAGGCGTGGGGCTCGCGCTTCAACGTCCAGCTCGAGCCGCACCTCGCCATCTTCCGCTACCGCGACCAGCCCGGCATGCTCGGGCGCGTGGGCACGGCGCTGGGGGACGCGGGCATCAACGTGATCTCCGCCGCGGTGGGGCTGCGCCCGGAGGGCGACGAGGCCACGCAGCGCTCCACGGAGGCGGTGATGCTGGTCACGGCCGACGCCGCGGTGCCCCAGAGCGTGATCGACGGCATCGCGGACAGCGACGGCTTCATCGCCGGCCGCGCCGTCAGCCTCTGACCAGGGCTACTTCTTGTGCTTCTTCGCCGGCGCCTTGACGGTGATCGTCTGGATGGTCGTCTTCGACGTGCCGTTGGCCGTCAGCACGATCGTGGCCGTGGCCTTGATGCTCTTGTGCGTCTTGAGGTACGCCTTGGCCTGCTTGGACAGGTGGACCGTGACCTGGACGGTGCCGTGAGCGGACACGGTGAAGGTGGAATGGCCGAGCGCAAGGGCCTTCTTCTTGCCCTTCGTCTTGTGCTTGGCCGCCACGACGCGCGCCTTGACGGTCTTCGCGACGAGCTTGAGGTCGCCCTGCGCCGGGACGCCGTTCGGGTTCTCGATCGGCAGGGTGATGTCGCCCTTGGCGCTCTCCGTGACCGTCGTCTTGGTGGCCGAGCCGCCGTGGTCGATGACGATCTTGGCGAATGTCGCGGTCGCCGAGCGTGGGGCGTTCATCGTGACCGTGCACGCTCCCGCTCCCGAGCAGGCGCCGCTCCAGCCCGCGAAGCTCGAGCCGGCTTGCGGCGTGGCCGTCAGGGTGACCGGCGTGCCGGGCGAGTAGCTGTTCGTGCACTGGGACGGGCAGCTGATGCCTGAGCCCGTCACTGTGCCCGATCCGGTTCCGCCCACCGCGACGGTCAGGGCCTGAAGGTTGGGCCCACCCGTCTCCGCCCAGTCCGGCTCGATGTAGTACGGCGCGGACGGAGCCGTCGGCCAGGCCGGCGTGATCGTCTGGAGCGCCCCGCCGGACGCCGGCTGGGTCACGATCGTGCCGCCCTCCTTCGCGTAGGCGATCAGCGAGCCGTCGGGGGACCAGGCCGGACGTTGGGCCCCGCCATCGAGATGGGTCGGAGATGCCTTGTTGGAGCCATCCGAGTTGGCGATGTCGATGTTGTTGCCGTGGTCGTTCCAATTCGTCTCGAAGGCCAGCTTCGAGCCGTCGGGGGACCAGCTCGAGAGTCCGACGCCGAAGGTGCCGAGGGCTGTCACCTGGGTGCCGGCACTGGTGAACAGCTGGCTGCTCTGCTCCATGCCGGGGTTGCCGTCGAGCACTCCCTTGTTGTACGCGTACAGGCCCGCGCCGTCGAAGCCGACCACGCCGCCGTTGGCCGGGGCCCCCGGGTACGCCGCGTCGCCCGTGCCGGTTGCGCTGACGCTCCGGGTCCCGCCCGGCTCTTGCGTGTAGACCACCCGCCCGTCGGGCGTCCACGTGGGCCCCACGTCAGATGGTCCGGAAGTGACCTGCACCTGCCCAGCGCCGTTCAAGCTCATTACCCAGACCGTGGTGGGGAAAGGATCGCTGTCCACCCTGCGAACGAATGCAACCTTCGTGCCGTCGGCGGAGACCGCGGGCTCGCCGTCATGCGATCCCGCCGGCGGGCTCGTGAGCTCCAGCGGACTCGAGCCGTCGGGGTTCATCGAGCAGATGCGATAAGCGGCCCCTGAGGCCAGATGGCACGAGAACACGATCCGGCCGTTGGTCCCCGGGAACGTGCCTGCCGCTGCCGCGGCGGGTAGCCCAAGCACCGTCGCCAAGCTCGCAAGCAGAACGGCGGTGCGGCGAGTTTGGCGGCGAGGTGGCATAGGGAGCGGCGAGCGCGGGCGCACATCGACCCTATAGGAGGGAGACTGCCCCAAAGTTAAAACCTTCGGCGCGCAGGCCCGCGGACCGCGATTGCGAGAGGATGTGCGCGTGTGAAGGCCCTGGTGATCACCAAGCACGGACCGCCCGAGACCCTGAAGGTCGAGGAGCGCCCCGATCCGATCCCCGGCCCGGGCGAGGTGCGCGTGCGCGTGAAGGCGGCCGGGATCAACTTCGCCGACGTGATGGCCCGAATGGGCCTCTACCCCGACGCGCCCAAGCCGCCGGTCGTGGTGGGCTACGAGATCGCCGGTGAGGTCGAGTCCCTTGGGGACGGGGTGGAGTCGCTCGAGGTGGGCGACCGGGTGCTGGGGGGCTGCCGCTTCGGCGGCTACGCCGAGCTGGTCGTGACCAAGGCGGACAACCTCGTGCCGCTGCCCGGCGACTGGAGCTTTGAGGAGGGCGCCGCGTTCCCCGTGAACTACGCCACCGCCTACGCCGGGATTGTCCGCTTCGGCGCGCTGGCCCCGGGCGAGCGCGTGCTGGTGCACGCGGCCGCCGGCGGCGTGGGCATCGCGGCCACCCAGATCGCCAAGCTGGCGGGCGCCGGGGAGGTCTACGGCACCGCCTCGGGGTCCAAGCACGACGCGATCCGCGGGTTCGGCGTGGACCACCCGATCGACTACACGAAGGCCGACTTCGTGAAGGAGGTGCGGCGCATCGGCGGCACCAAGCAGCCACTGGACATCGCGATGGACGCGATCGGGGGCAGCAGCTTCAGGAAGAGTTGGTCGGTGCTCGGACCGGGCGGGCGGCTGGTGTGCTTCGGCGCGTCGTCGGCGGTGAGCGGCGAGAGCCGCAACCTGTTGACGGCGGGGCGCATGCTGGTGGGCACGCCGTTCTTCAACCCGATGCGCATGATGCCCGTGTCGAAGTCGGTGATCGGGCTGAACATGCTCAGCCTCTGGGACGCCAAGGGCTCGCTGGACGACTACATGGAGCCGCTCGAGGAGTGGGCGGACGCGGGCAAGCTGCGGCCGGTCGTGGCCCAGGCGTTCCCGCTCGAGCGCGGACCCGACGCGCACCGCTTCATCCAGGAGCGCAAGAACGTCGGCAAGGTCGTCCTCACGTTGTAGGCTCTGCACGGATGCCGTTCCAGCTCTCGCTTCGACTTCTCCTCCTCCCCCCTCGGGGGGAATAGCGCGTGGCGGCCGCCCAAGCCGCATACCCAGAGGAGACCGAAGCGGAGCACTGAAAGGAACGAGACATGAGCGACACCACCACGAAGGCCAGGCGAGAAGAGGATCGAGTACGGATCTTCGACACCACGCTGCGCGACGGCGAGCAGTCGCCGGGCATCTCCCTCGACGTCGTCGAGAAGCTCGAGATCGCCGAGCAGCTCGCCCGCCTGGGTGTCGACGTCATCGAAGCAGGCTTCCCGATCGCGAGCGACGGTGACTTCGAGTCGGTCGAGGCGATCGCCAAGGCGGTGCGCGGGCCGATCATCACCGGGCTGTCACGGACGGGCTTCAACGACGTCGACCGCGCCTGGCAAGCCGTGCGGCACGCCGAGCGCCCCCGCATCCACATCTTCATCGCGACCTCCGCGATCCACATGGAGAAGAAGCTGCGGATGACGCCCGACCAGGTCAAGGCCGAAGCGGCCGCGAGCGTCGCCCGCGCCAAGGGCTACACCGCCGACATCGAGTTCTCGCCGGAAGACGGATCGCGTTCCGACCCCGAGTTCATGTGTGAGGTGTTGCAGATCGCGGTCGACAACGGGGCGACCACGTTGAACATCCCCGACACGGTCGGGTTCGGCGTACCCGAGGAGTACGCGAAGCTCATTCGCTACGTG
>JAXDIC010000221.1:0-4915 GCA_034664185.1 Thermoleophilaceae bacterium | reverse complement strand
GCCCCGGTGGCACCCGGATCGCCCTGAGCCCCCGTCCCGCCGGTGGCGCCCGGGTCGCCCTGCGGTCCCTGCGGACCCGCTGCGCCTGTCGCTCCCGTGTCGCCCTTCGGCCCCTGAATGCCCTGCGGCCCGGCTGGGCCGGTCGGCCCGAGGTCGCCCTGCGCGCCCTGCGGCCCGGCGGGTCCGGTCGGCCCGATGTCGCCCTGCGCGCCCGCCGCGCCGGTGCCGCCCTGGGGTCCCGCGGGTCCGGTCGGGCCGATCGGTCCGAGATCTCCCTGCGGCCCCGCTGCGCCCCGGGGGCCGGCGGCACCGGTCGAGCCGTCACTGCCCTGAGCTCCGCGCGGTCCCCTAGCCCCTGCGGCTCCGATCGCCCCGTTGGTGCCAGCCGTCCCGGCCACGCCATTCGCCCCGCGCGGTCCCGCCTTGCCGGTGCCGCGTAGCCCGGGGGGACCGGGTACGCCCCGCTTGCCCGACGAGCCACGCAATCCGCGGCGGCCATTCCGCCCGCGCGGCCGCCGGAGCCGCGGCATCGCCCGAAGCGCGCGCGCCAGCTCGGTGCGCGAAACGCCGCCGCCCGACTTCGCGATCTTGAACGTTTGGATGGGAAGCTGACGGCGGCAGCCGCGCGTCGGCCGGCTCCGTCCCGAAGACTGGTCCGTCTTGCTGTGGCCGCATCTCCCCGAGGCGTACTTCACGGGCTCGCGCTTGAGCGCGCTGCCCTCCGCCATCAGCGACGTGGCCAGGACGACCGCCACGAAGACGGTCGACATTCCGGCCACGCTGCGGCGGAACCACGCCGATCGGGTCCAGGGAAACACCGGCGGTTTATCGGCTCGCTGGCCGGTCTTCTTGACGAGCGCCGGCGCTGCGAGGGGTGCCCGCGCCCCCCGGCTAGGTCAGTCGCACTTGTTCACCGCAAGCGTGCGCTCGCGGACGAATGACAGCTTCTGTGGACCGATGGCGGCCTTGCTCGTGGTCAGGAACGCGGTGACCGGAACGGCCGGGTACCTGGCCACCGCCGACTCGACACAGGCCCGTTTGGCCGTCTCGGAGGAGAGGCGCAGCAGCCCGACCGCCGCGACGACCGCGGCGACGCAGGCCACCGCGGCGAGCAATGTCATCAGGCCCTTGCTTCGATCTGGTCGAGCCACTCAGCCGCTTTTCCACGGCGGTGAGCTCGATCCTGCCGCGCGAGCGTCTGCGGGGGGACTACTCTTGTGTGAGACATCTTCCACCACCGGGTGCTCGCGGTCCCTGCACCCTCCTGTGGCCAGGAACTCGAGGGGCCAGCGAGGAACGCCTTATGACCAAGCAGAGCTCCCCGGTAGAGCCGGCACAGCCGGCCAAGCGCGGCGAGGCCGCGTGGAAGGCCGAGAAGGATCGCATCGCGGCGCGCAACCAGGAAGTGCGCAAGGCCGGCAAGCAGGAGCGCCAGGCCTACGAGAAGCGCATGGCCGAGCGGCGGCGCAGCGCCGACCTTCAGGACATGGTCGACGTGCGCGAGAAGTTCGGCGACCACCGCTAGGGGGCGGGCCGCTAGCGCCGGCGAGGCCGGCGCCGGCGCTGCCGTGCGCCCGGCTGACGTGGCACGGAGTCCGCTGAGCTCGAGCGCCCGAGACCGGTCTGCAGCGACAGGTCACGCGCGATCCCCTCGACCAGCTTGCCCTGATCGTCGGCGACGAAGGTGACGCCGGTGCCGGTGCGACCGGCGCGCCCGGTCCGGCCGACGCGGTGCACGTAGCCGTCGCGATCGGCGGGCATGTCGTAGTTGATCACGTGCGTCACGTCGTCCACGTCGAGGCCGCGGGCCGCCACGTCGGTGGCAACGAGCGTGTCCACCTTGCCGGCGCCGAAGCTGGCCAGGGCGCGCTCGCGCTGGCCCTGTGACTTGTCGCCGTGCATGGCCAGCGCCTCGATGCGAGCGGCGCGCAGCCGCTTGACCAGCCGGTCGGCGCCTCGCTTGGTTCGCACGAAGACGAGCGTCAGGCCGCGTCCCTCGCGGCGCAGCTCGCGCACCAGCGCGTCGAGCTTGCCGTCATGGCTCACGCGCACGAAGCGGTGCTCCACGTCGGCGCGCCGCTCGCTCTTGGCGACGTGCTGATGCGTGCGCGCGTCCTTCGTGTAGGCACGCGCCAGCCGGCGCACCTCGCCATCGAGCGTCGCGGAGAAGAACAGCGTCTGGCGCTTCTTGGGCACGCGCGAGACGATGCGGTCGACCGGGGGCCGGAAGCCCATGTCGAGCATCCGGTCGGCCTCGTCCAGCACCAGGATCTTCACGTGCTCGAGGGTGATCGCGCGCCTGGCGATCAGGTCCTCCAGGCGCCCCGGCGTGGCCACCACGATGTGGGCGCGGGACGCGAGCTTGGCCTGGCGCTCGAGCCCGGCTCCACCGTAGACGGCGGCGACCGAGAGGGCGCGGGAGCGCGCCAGCTCGCGCGTCTCCTCGACGATTTGAATGGCGAGCTCGCGCGTGGGCACGAGCACCAGGGCCGCCGGCCGGCGGTCGCTGGCCTGGATGCGGTCGACGATCGGGACGGCGAACGCCAGCGTCTTGCCGGATCCCGTCGGGGACTTGACCAAGACGTCGTGGCCCTCGAGCACGTCCGGTACGACCATGCTCTGGATGGGAAAGGCTTCGGCGAAGCCGCGTGCGGCTAGCGCGTCGACAACAGGGCGCGACGCGCCCAGGTCGGCAAAGGACTGCATGTGTGTACTCCTTGCTGGCACCCAGAGAGGGCGCCTTGCGATTCGGGAGATTCGACTGACCCGGACCGCCGGAGCGCACGAGACAAGAACCTCGCGGGGGCATCGGTGCCGCCCGCAAGGACCACGCTAGCAGCATCTTTGCCCTGCGTCCGCCCGGCCGGCGAGCGCTCAATCGATGCGCGTGAGGGCCTCCGCCGAGATCTCATCGACCGAGCGACAGCCCGCCAGGCCCATCGTCAGATCGAAGTCCGCGATGAGGTTGCGGAGCACCTCCAGCACGCCCGCCTCGCCGGCGATCGCGAGCCCGTACACGTAGGGGCGGCCGACCAGCACGGCGCTTGCCCCCAGCGCGAGCGCCTTGAACGCGTCGGCGCCGCCGCGCACGCCGCTGTCGAGCAGCACCGGCGCGCGGCCGCCCACGGCCTCGGCGACACCGGGGAGCGCGTCGAAGGTGGCCAGCGCGCCGTCGACCTGGCGGCCGCCGTGGTTGGACACCACCATCCCGTCCATCCCTGCGTCGATCGCCCGGCGCGCGTCGTCGGGGTGCATGACGCCCTTGAGGAGGATCGGCAGCCTGGTGCGCTCGCGCAGCCAGGCCAGGTCGTCCCACGTCAGCGAGGGCCGCGAGTAGATCTGCACGAAGCGCTGGACCGCCGCGCGGGCAAGCCCGGAGCGCAGCCCGCCCAGGAAGCTGCCCGGATAGGCGCGCCCGACCTCGATCAGCGTCCGGAGCGCCCGCAGGGTGGGGCGCGGCTGCTGGTCGGGGGCGCGCGCGCCCGGGTCCTCGGAGATCAGGCGCCGGAACACCGGGTCGCTGGTGTACTGGGCGATGCCCCAGCCGTGCAGGAAGGGCAGGAAGGCGGGCGTGAGGTCGCGGGGGCGCCAGCCGAGCATCGTCGTGTCGAGCGTCACCACGATCGCCTCGCAGCCGCACCGCTCGGCCCGTGCCACCAGGCTCTCGACCAGCTCGTCGGAGGTGCTCCAGTAGAGCTGGAACCAGCGCGGGCCGTCGCCAAGGAGCCGGGCGCACTCCTCCATCGGGGTGGACGCCTGGTTGGAGAAGATCATCGGCACGCCCTCCTGGCGGGCGGCCCGCGCCACCGCGCGGTCGGCGTCCCTGTGCGCCAGCTCCAGCACCCCGACCGGCGCCAGCAGGAAGGGGGAGGGGATCCGGCGCCCGAACAGCTCGACGCTGGGGTCGCGCTCGGAGACGTCGCGCAGGATGCGGGGCACGATGCGCCAGCGGTCGAACGCCCTGCGGTTCTCGTGCACGGTCTGCTCGGTGCCGGCGCCGGCGGCGATGTAGGCGAATGCGTCCTCGCGCATGACGCCGCGCGCCTTCTCCTCCAGCTTGGTGGCGTCGGCCGGCACGCGCGGGTGGGTGCCGCTCACGCCGCCCAGGTAGATCGACGTCTGCCTCTCGATGCCGCGCATGACTGCCGATTTCTATTCGAGTCGCGCGGCCGGCGGAGTCAGCCGCGTAAGCTTTCTCCTCCAAACGATCGCTGGGAGGCGTCGAAGGATGGCCAAGGCACAGCTGGGCGATGTCGCCCCGGACTTCGAGCTCGAGGGCACCGACGGGCCGTTTCAGCTCTCGGACCACCGCGGCACGCGCGTCGTGCTCCTGTTCTACCCGGGGGACAACACGCCCGTGTGCACCAAGCAGTTCTGCTCCTATCGCGACCGGGCAGAGGACGTCTCGGCGCTCGACGCCGTCGTGGTCGGCATCTCGGCGCAGGACCTGGACTCGCACGAGGGGTTCGTGGCCAAGCACGGGCTCAACGTGCCGCTCCTGGCCGACGTCGACAGCGAGGTTGCCAAGGCGTATGGTGCGTACGCGCCGATCGTCGGCACGCGCCGCGCGGTGGTGATCGTGGACGGCGGAGGCGTCGTGCGCTACCGCCACGACCACACGCTGGGGCTGGACTTCCAGGACGTGGACGAGCTGCGCGAGGCGCTCGCCGGCGTGCCCGCGCCGGCCGCCGCCTGATCCGCGGGAGCCGCGCTACGGCCCGTAGCGCGCGGCAGCCCAGGGGCTAGCGACCAGCAGGGCGGCCACGGCCGCCCAGATCAGGAACCGCAGGGCGGCGGCCCACCTATCCACGGGCGTCCCGGCGTGCCGGCCAGCGCGGCATGGTAGATTGCCGCGGCCAAATGTCTATAAACCTGATCAAGAATAGGAACTATCGCATGAGACGAGCTCGCCGGC
>JAXDIC010000216.1:0-2819 GCA_034664185.1 Thermoleophilaceae bacterium | reverse complement strand
GCACTCTCGGGTATCGGCTCGAAATGACCAGGGCCGTACGGCCGTTCGGCCTAACGCGGGTCAGGCGAACAGGGGAAGCGTGTCACCGGCCACCCGCGCTTCGTGGACGAGGAGCCAGCGCTTGCGGTCGAGACCGCCGGCGTAGCCGACGATGTTGCCCGTCGAGCCGATGACCCGGTGGCAGGGTACGACGATGCTGATCGGGTTGCGGCCGTTGCAGGCGCCGATCGCGCGGGCCGCACCGAGTGGGCGGCCCACCTTGCGGGCGAGGGCGCCGTACGTCGTCGTCGTGCCGAACGGGATGTCACGCAAGGCCGTCCAGACCTCGTGCTGGAACGGCGTGCCCTGCGCGGCGAGGGGCAGGTCGAAGTCCTGGAGGTCGCCGGCGAAGTAGGCCTCGAGCTGGGCGCGCGCGGCGGTGAAGGCGCCGTCGTCGCGGCAGGCCTGCGGCGGCGGCTGGCCGGCCGGTGGTGGGTCGCAGTAGAGCCCGGTCAGCGCAACCCCGCCCGAGGTCTCCGTGCCGAGGAGCAGCAGGTCGCCGATGGGGCTCGCGAGGGTGGTGAAGAGCAGGTCGGACGGCATGCCGGCCATCCTGCACCCGCCCTCCGACATGTTCGACCCGGTCACGACCACTCCGATCAGCACGCGCGCGCCGGAGGCTGAGCCGGGCGGTGGTCGTGGGGGAGGGGTCGTCGTCCGCAGGGTCGGAACGGGGAGTTGACGATTCTGTCGGTGGCGGGGTCTACTGTTCCCAGTGTTCGAACAGGCGTTCGAACATCGCGGTGGGAGCCTCGCGGACCCCACCGTAGGGCGGACTCCCGTCCGGCGTGCGCGGGTCTCGACCCCCGCGCCCGCCGGGCGGGATCCACCGGTCCGGCGGGGCGTGGGGAAGCGTCTCACCGGACCGGTGGCGCCCACCGCACTGCCGTCTTCCCCCGGCGCACCCGCGGACAGCGACCGCTGTCCGCGCTGACGGGAGGAAGTCATGACGCGGCTCATCAGTCCAGGCCGGCACGGGGAGCCGGTCGAGGTGCGTCGGGGGGACGACGACCCGGACCAGTTCCTCTGGCGTGAGCGGCTCTATGTCGTGCGCGCGGTGCTCGCCCGGTGGACCGAGTCCGGCGGGTGGTGGCGCGGGGCCGCTGCGCGCGCCGTCGTCGAGGGAGACGGGCCGGCCGAGATCGACGACAGCGAGCGGAGCTGGTGGCGGGTCGAGGCCGACAGCGGCCGCCTCGCCGTGATGTCCGCCGGGACCGGCGTCTACGACCTGTGCTTCGACTGGTCCCGCGGCGTCTGGTCCCTCGCCCGGGTCATGGACTGAGGTGGTGTCTGTCATGACTGCACCGACGCGCCGGTCGAGCGGCAGCCTGCCCGCCGGCACCCTGCTGGCCCTGGCCCGCCGCGGCCTGGTCGAGGCGATGACGACCGAGCGTCCCGGTGAGCGCTACGCGACCGCGCACCTCGCCGCGCTGCGGGCCGCCGCGGCGGTCCTGTCCTGCCGGGCCCGCCCCGCGACCGGTTCGGCCCGACGGTCCCGGCCGACGAGCGCCTGGGTGCTGCTCGCCACCGTCGCGCCGGAGCTCCGCGAGTGGGCGGCGTTCTTCGCCGCCGGTGCCGGCAAGCGCGCGGCGGCCGAGGCGGGGCTGCCCGCCGCGGTCACCCCGCGAGAGGCCGACGACCTCGTCCGCGACGCCGACACGTTCCTGTCCGTCGTCGAGACAACGCTCGGGATCGACGGGCATCAGCTCCTGCTCGCCTCCGGCTGACGCGTCCGACCTATGGACCCGTTCGTCCACCTCCACGTCGCCTCCGGCTACTCGCTGCGGCACGGCGCGTCCCACCCGCACGTCCTCGTCGAGCGGGCTGCCGAGCACGGCATGGACACCCTCGCGTTGACCGACCGCGACGGGATGTACGGCGTCGTGAAGTTCGCGACGGCCTGCCGCAAGGCGGGCATCCGGCCGGTGTTCGGGGTCGACCTCGCGATCGCGCCCGCCGGCCCGGTCGCGTCGCGCCCAGACCATCGATCCCAGAGCCTGCGAGAACAGGGTCGGCGGACCCCGAGCCGGCGGACACCGGCGCGCGGCGGCGCGTTCCTCGACGGCCATCCGGACCGTCATCCTGGTGGCGCGCCCTCCCTTCCCCGCGTCGTCCTGCTCGCCCGCGACGGGCGGGGGTGGGCGGCGCTGTGCCGACTCGTCTCGGCCACCCATCTCGCGGGCGAGCGCGGGACGCCGGTCAGCAGCCTCGACCTCGTCGCGCAGTACGCCGGCGCGGCCGCGCAATCCGGCGCGGTCGCCGTCCTGCTCGGCCCGGCCTCCGAGCTCGGCCGGGCGCTCGCCGGCCGGCGTCCGGATCTCGCCCGCGACCATCTCGATCGCTGGCGCGACGTCCTCGGTCGCGACGCGGTCGTCGTCGAGGTGGTCTCCCACCGCGGCCAGGGCGATGCCGCCCGGGCCGCCCGGATGCTCGGCTTCGCTGACGAGGTGCGCGCGTCCGCGGTGCTCACCAACGTCGTCCGCTACGCCGACCGCGCTGACGCGCCCACCGCCGACGTCCTCGACGCCGCCCGCCGGCTTGTCGCGCTCGATGCCCGCCACGTCGATCGGGTCAATGCCGAGGCGGCGCTGCTGTCCGGCAAGGAGATGGCCGAGGTCGCCGCCGAGATCGCCCGGATGGCCGGCCGCGACGACGACGGCCGGGCGTTGCTCGCCCGCACCCGCACCGAGGCCGAGCGGTGTGCGGTCGACCCGCGCGCCGACCTCGGCATCGGCGAGGTGCACTTCCCCGAGCTGATGGTGGGAGGGAACGGGTCGAGC
>JAXDIC010000194.1:0-8009 GCA_034664185.1 Thermoleophilaceae bacterium | reverse complement strand
GCGCGCTCGTCGGACAGCGTCGCGCCGCGCCCGCCGCCGTTCACCGGGCCGCCCACGACCCTCGTGATCGCCTGGATGGTGGCGATGCGCCGGTCGCGGTCGATGGCGCGCCACTCGATGCAGTTGGCCGACTGGAGCGATGGCAGCGGCTTGGCCGGCGGGCCGTGTGCCTTGGACCCGCCGCACCCCAGGAGGGCGATGGCCGCCAGCAGGGTCGCGCCCGCGACCGCCACGGCCCACCTAGCCATCCGTGGGACCGCCTACAGCCGGTTGCGGAACGGCGCGCACGTGAGCACGCGGCCCGGCAGGAGCTTGCAGAACGGGATCACGCCCGCCGCGGCGTCCAGCTGCGCGCGCGTGGGCGCCGACTTGGCCGCCTGAGCGGACCCGGGTGGCGGCGGGCTCGTGAACCACGGGCAGATGGAGGCGTTGTACTGGTTCTGCTCGATCGAGCCGGCGCAGCCGCCCAGCTCGGGGCCCTTCGCCGCGTAGGTGGCGCCGGTGCTGACGTTGCTGCAGTTGGACGGCAGGAGCGGTGGCGCCGGATCGCTCGTGATCGAGCTCTCCGTGCCGTCCGTGCCGATGTTGTGGTACCAGCAGTTGTTCTGGTTGGTCGGGTGCTGGTCCCACCAGAAGTCGATGCCGTTGGGCTTCTTCTGGCCGCTCGGCGCGATGCCCATGATGTTGTCGTGGTAGCGGTTGCGGTGCGAGGTGGACTCCGCGCTGTCGTTCTTGTTGGACACCGCGTCGGGCACGGCGATCAGCATCGTGGCGCGGCGCCAGTTGTCCCAGAAGCGGTTCCCGCGGATCTCGTTGTTGTTGCCGCCGGCGATCAGCAGGCCGACGCCCACCGGCACCGGCACGTCGGGTGCGACGTCGGACGTCTTGACGAACGAGTTGAAGTTGTTCGAGTAGATCCGGTTGTTCTCGAACACGGCCGAGTCCTGCGGGTAGCCGGGGTGCCCGTCGGCGTAGAACGAGTCGGTCGCGATCGCGGTGCTGTTGTCGTAGAAGTCGTTGTCGATCACCTGCGTGGCGTTGCCCATCGTGCCCGAGTAGCCCAGCGTGTTGTGGTGGATGTCGCACTTGGTGATCGTCTGGTTCAGCCGGTAGGCCTTCTCGATCCGCTGCTCGCCGGTGTCAGGCGCGCCGCCCGGATAGACCGCCGAGTCGCCGTTGCCCACGCCGTCGCAGTTGGAGACCAGCCCGTGGTCGTCGGCGAAGGTCAGCTCGCCGTACTGGCCCGCGTACCAGAACCTCATCCGGTCGAGCAGGTAGCCGTCGGTCTCCATCACGTACACGTTGTGCTCGTGCGCGTGGCGGAACTCCATGTTGCGCAGCACGAAGCCGTCCGCTCGATCGGCGCGCAGCCCGACGTCCTTCTTCGAGCCGATGCCGTTGGGCCCGCGCGGGTGCGTGGTGTCGCCGGTGTCCACGATCGCGTCGTCGGGAGTCGGCCCCGAGCCCTCGATCTGGAGGTTGCAGCGGAGACAGGTCCCGATGTTGGGGATGCCGAAGCGGTTCTTTTGCGTGGGCGGGTCCGCGCCGGGCCCCAGGGTGCGTCCCAGCACCATGATCAGGCTCTGGTCGTTGGGGCAGTACCAGTGGTAGAAGTACGAGACGCCCGCTCCGCCGTGGTCGCCGTCCTCCTTGTACTTCGTGCACTTGGGGTCCTGGGTGGGCGCCTTTCGCGACGTCGGCTCCGTGTACACGCCGGGCATGACCACCACGCGGTCGTTGTTGCGCGAGGCCATGACCGCCGGCTGGATCTCCTTGAACTTGCAGCGCTTGAAGAACGCGCGGTTCATCTTGCGGTAGCTCTTGGCCTGGCGCTTGCTGACGTGGATCGTGGGCTGCGACGGGCGGATCTTGTAGCCGTGCTTGCGCACGTTGGCGATCGACTTGAGAGCGCGCTTGAGCGAGCCCTTCTGGCACACCACGCGGGTCTTGCTGCCCTTGTGCTTCTTCAGGGCCGACGAGAGCGAGCGCGGCTGCGGCACGGCACCGCCCGCGGCCGGGGTGACGGAGTTGTCGGGCGCGGGGTTGGGCCAGTACGCGGTGCGCTCGATGTGCGCCGCGGCCACGCCGACCAGGGACAGGGCGGCCGCGAGCGCCAGCGCACCCGCCAGCATCAGCATTCGCCGCGTCAGGCGCGTGTGTGCTCGAGGCTCCCCCATTACGTGCCTCGAGAGGCGAGGCCGGGCGATCGTACCACCGGGCCTCGGCCCGGACCGCCGGTCGCACGCGGCGGTGGCGGGCCTCAGGCCTTCGCGATAGCCGCCTGCGCCGCCGCGACTCGAGCGATCGGCACGCGGTAGGGCGAGCAGCTCACGTAGTCCAGCCCTGCGATCTGGAAGAACGCGATCGAATCGGGGTCGCCGCCGTGCTCGCCGCAGATTCCCAGCTTGAGCTCGGGCTTTGCCTCCCGTCCCGTCCACGCGGCCAGGCGCACGAGCCAACCCACGCCGGGCCTGTCGAGCGTCTCGAACGGGCTGCGGTCGAGGATGCGCTCCTCCATGTAGCGCTTGAGGATTCCCCTCTCCACGTCATCGCGTGAGAAGCCGAGCGCGGTCTGCGTCAGGTCGTTCGTGCCGAACGAGAAGAAGTCGGCCACGCGGGCGATGCGGTCGGCTACGAAGCACGCGCGCGGCAGCTCGATCATCGTGCCCACCGTCAGCTCGAGCTGGTCGCCGTCCTCCTCGGCCACCACGCGCTCGACGAGCGCGCGCATGACCTCCAGCTCGGTCTCGTACGCCACCAGCGGGATCATGATCTCGAGCTCCGGCGCCCTGCCCGTGCGCTCGCGCACCGCGCATGCGGCGCGAACGATCGCGTGCACCTGCATCTCGTAGATCTCGGGGTGCAGGATCCCCAGCCGGCACCCACGCGTCCCGAGCATCGGGTTGATCTCCTGCAGCGAGTGGACGCGGTCGAGCGTGCGCTCCAGCTCCTCGAGGTCCGGCGTGCGCTCGATCCTCGCGCGCTCCACCTCCTGTGCCACCTCCTCAACGCCGGGCAGGAACTCGTGCAGCGGCGGGTCCAGCAGCCTGATGGTGACCGGCAGGCCGGCCATCTCATCGAACAGGCCCTCGAAGTCCCTCTGCTGGAGCGGGAGCAGGTCGGCCAGCGTGGTCCGGCGCTGCTCCTCGGTCTCGGCCATGATCATCGCCCGCATCTTCGGGTGGCGGTCGGCGGCCATGAACATGTGCTCGGTGCGGCACAGACCGATGCCCTCGGCGCCGAACTCGCGCGCCTTCCGCGCGTCCTCGGGCGTGTCGGCGTTGGTCCTCACGCCCAGCGTGCGGAGCTCGTCGGCCCAGCCCAGCACCGTCTCGAAGTTGCGGTCGAACTCCGGATCGACCAGCGGCACGTCGTCCGTGGTGATCACGCCCAGGCTGCCCTCCAGCGCGATCAGGTCGCCCTCGTGCAGCACGGTCCCGTTCACCCGCGCGGAGCCCGCGGTCAGGTCGATGTCCAGCTCGCCGACACCCGCCACGCACGGCCGTCCCATCCCGCGCGCCACGAGCGCCGCGTGGCTGGCCTTGCCGCCCTCGGACGTGACGATGCCACGCGCCGCGAAGAACCCGGCCACGTCGTCCGCCTCCGTGAACGGGCGCACCAGCACGACGTCCCTGCCGGCCTCCGCGGCGGCCACCGCGTCGTCGGCAGAGAACACGATCTCCCCCTTCGCGGCGCCGGGCGACGCGCCCACGCCGCGCGCCAGCACCGTGTAGTCGGCGTCGCGTCCGAAGGTGGGGTGCAGCAGGGCGTCCAGCCGGCCGGCGTCGATCGTGAGGAGCGCCTCCTCGCGGCTCAAGAGGCCCTCGTCCACGGCGTCGACCGCGAACCGCACCGCCGCCTGGGCCGGACGCTTGGCGTTGCGCGTCTGGAGCATGTAGAGGCGGCCCTCCTCCACGGTGAACTCCGTGTCCTGCATGTCCTTGTAGTGGCCCTCGAGCGTGTGCAGGATCTCCATCAGGGCCGAGTGCGCGTCGGGCATGGCGTCGCGCAGCTCGGAGATATCGCGCGGAGTGCGCACGCCCGACACCACGTCCTCGCCCTGCGCGTTCACGAGGAAGTCGCCGGACGGCTCCTTCGCGCCGGTTATCTCGTCGCGCGAGAAGGCCACGCCGGAGCACGAGCCGTCGCCCTTGTTGCCGAACACCATCTGCTGCACGCTGACGGCCGTGCCCCAGTCGTCGGGGATGCGGTTGATGCGTCTGTACTCGACCGCGCGGTCGCCCATCCACGAGTCGAACACCGCCCGGATGGCCTGCGCCAGCTGGTCGCGCGGATCCTGCGGGAAGTCCTCGTCCGTCCGCTCGCGATACAGCTCCTTGAAGTCGTCCACGAGGCGGCGGAGGTCATCGACGCCCAGCTCCGTGTCGTCCGACACCCCGGCGGCCTTCTTGCGCTGGGCGATCGCCGCCTCGATCCGCTCGCCCGGCACGCCGCGACACACGTTGCCGAACATCTGCACGAAGCGCCTGTACGAGTCCCAGGCGAAGCGCTCGTTGCCGGTCGTGGCGGCGATTCCCTCCACCGAGCGGTCGTTCAGGCCCAGGTTGAGGACGGTGTCCATCATTCCCGGCATCGACTCGCGGGCGCCCGACCGCACCGACACGAGCAGCGGGTCGCCTGGGTCGCCCAGCCGCTTGTCCGCGCTCGCCTCCAGCCGCGCGAGAGCGTCGGCCACCTGGTCGGCCAGGGCCTCCGGCTCGACGCGGCCGGCGGCCATGTACGCGACGCACGCCTCTGTCGTGATCGTGAAGCCGGCCGGCACGCGCTCGCTGCCCAGCACGCGCGTCATCTCCGCGACGTTGGCCCCCTTGCCGCCCAGGAGGTCGCGCATCTCGCGCGATCCCTCCGCGAAGTCGTACACCAGCTTGTCGGGGGGGCCCACGGCCGGGCGATTGTAGGACGCGGGGAGGGGCGCCCGGCCAGCGCCTCACGCCACGCGGCGCAGCCTGACGTGGGCGTGGTACTCCATCGTTTCCGCGATTGCCCGGTCGGCCTGACCCAGGGCCCGTTCGGACGCCCGCGGGAACTCGGCCAGCGGCCGCCCCAGCGCGTCGACGAGGAACGAGTGTGTCTCGGCGTCAAGCGGGAACGAGCCGGCCTCGCACCCCGGGCAGACCACGCCGCCAGCGCTGGCGGAGAAGGCCCCCAGGTGCTCGCGCTCGCCGCAGGACGCGCAGGCCGACAGCTCGGGCGCAAAGCCCGCGGCCAGGAGCAGCTTGGCCCTGAAGGCGAGCGCCTGCGCGCGGGTGGCCGCTTCGGGCTGCCGGTCGAGCAGCTGGAGCTCGCGGGACAGGAGGTTGTAGGCCGCCCGGTTGGGCTCCTGCGAGTCCAGCAGCCGCAGAACTGCGTCGCACGCCTGGGTGGCGCGATCGAGCGCATCGCCGCGCTCGCGGAGCGACGGATGGGCGTCGACCGTCTCCACCGAGGTGACGGTGCACAGCTCGCCGCGACCCTCGTGCGCGATCAGGTCGACGCGGAAGAACGGCTCGAGCCGGCCGCCGAAGCGGGACTTGACCCGCCGGACCCCCTTGGCGATGGCACCCAGCCGTCCGCGCTCGCGGCTGTAGAGATGGAGCACGCGATCGGCCTCTCCATAGCGGATCGAGCGCAGGACGATGGCCTCCGTGCGAAAGGTGGGCGGCAAGTTAGGTGGCTGTCCAGGGCGGGAACACCGACTCCTAGACTCTTTCGCAGATGGCGGACACCACCCGGGTAACCCTCTACACAACCGAGCCCTGCGGCTTCTGCCGCCAGGCCAAGTCGCTGCTCGCCAGCCGCGGCTTCCAATACGACGAGGTCAACCTGGCCAAGGATCCGTCGGGCCGCGCCGACCTCGTGGCCCGCACCGGTCAGATGACGTTTCCCCAGATCCTGATCGGCGATCGCGCGATCGGCGGCTTCCGCGAGCTGCTCGAGGCCGATCGGGCGGGTGTGCTGGACAGCCTGCTGGCGACGGCCTGAGCCGCTACCGCACCTGGTAGGTGTACATCGACGTCTGGCCGTCGGGAATCCGGTCGTAGTCGACCGTCGTCCCGCTCCCCGGCCCCTGGAACACGAACGCCCACTCGTAGGCGGCGGGCCTGCCGATCGCCTTCGAGTTGAACGTGTAGCGGAGCGTGTTGCCGCCCCTGCGGACGATCGTGGCTCCGCCCAGCCGCTTGCGAGTACCGCAGAGGAAGACTCCGGCCCGGGACTTGACCCGGCCCACGAAGTAGTCGCATTCCCGTGTGGCGCCGGGGTAGCTCGGCACGTTGATGTAGAGCAGCGGGACCAGCCCGCTCCCCTGCGGGTTCCCGAAGGCGCCCGCGACCCTCACGGTGTGCACGAGCTTGCCGTGCGGGCCGTCACCGAAGGTGGACGCGACGATGTCGAAGTTGGCCGGGTTGCCGGACGGGTGGCCCGCCACGTCACCGCTCGGGTCCTTGACCGAGCCGGTATGGCCGAAGGCCGTCGCGCTGCACCCGAGAGCCACCATCGCCGCGGCGACCGCGGCTGTTGCGAGCCGCCTCATGCAGGGCTTGTACCCGTGGTCCGACCGGCGATCTGTGACGTTGGCTACACAGGCCCGTACGCTCAACTTTCGTCAAGCGACTGTGCCCGTGGGAGCCCTCCTCGCCCGCGGCCGCGGCTGGCAGCGCTCGCACACGTACGTCCCGCGCCCGGCGGCGCGCATCTTCCGGATCGCGCGCCCGCAGCGCGGGCACGGCTCGCCCTCCCGCAGGTGGACCAGAAAGCGATCCTGGAACGATCCGCGCGCGCCGTCCGGGTGACGGAAGTCGTCGATGGAGGCGCCGCGAGCGTCCAGCCCCGCCCGCAGGGACGCCACCACGGCGTCGCGCAGCTCGGCGATCTGCCCGCGCTTCAGCGTGCCAACCGGGCGAAGCGGATGGATCCGGGCGCGGAAGAGCGCCTCGTCCGCGTAGATGTTCCCCACGCCGGCAATCCGCTCCTGCGTGAGGAGGAACGCCTTGACCGGCGCCCTCCGACCCGCGACCAGCGCCCGCAGCGCGTCGGCGGTGAAGTCCGGTCCGAGCGGCTCCACGCCCAGGCGCTCTGCGAAGTAGGCGTCGCGCGCGGGCGTGCCCAGCAGCACGATCCCGGTGCCGAAGCGGCGCGGGTCGGTGAACAGCACGCGCTCGCCGGACGACAGCTCAAGGCGGACCCGCGTGTAGGGCGCGGGCTCGTCGTCCGCACCGGCCAGCAGCAGGTTGCCCGTCATCCGGAGGTGCATGACCAGGTGGACGTCGTCCGCGAGCTCCAGGATCAGGTACTTGCCGCGCCGCGCCACGCGTTCGATCCGCCGCCCGCGCGTTGCGTCGTAGAGGTCGGAGGGCGGCGCCGGCTCACACCAGCGCGGGTCCAGCACCTCGAGCCGCTCCAGCACATGGCCCTCGAGGTGGGGCGCGAGGTGCCGGCGGATGGTCTCTACCTCGGGCAGCTCGGGCATGCCCTCGAGCCTAGATGACTGATTCCGGCGGTCAGGCGGGGGCGGTCATCCGCTCGCCGGGGCCCGGGGCGAACGGCTCGCCGGGCAGCTGCGCGCCGCGTCCGGTCAGCCATCGCAGCGCGCTGGCGCCCACCGAGGACAGCGGGCCGTCGGCGCGGCGCCCGTCCTGCCCCGCGAACACGGCCAGGAGCGGAGCGTGCTCGCGGGTGTGGTCGGTACCCGGATGCGCGGGGTCGCAGCCGTGGTCGGCGCACAGCACGAGCAGGTCGTCGGGCCTCATGGCGTCGAGCCAGCGCGCCACGGCGCGGTCGATCTCGCGCAGCGCCTGGTGGAAGCCGCCGGTGTCCTTGCGGTGGCCGTACACCTGGTCGGTGTCCACGAGGTTGGCGAACACCAGGCCGGCGGGGGCCACCGCCAGCAGGCGGTCCACGGCCTCGATCGCCGTCGGGTTGTCGTGCGCGGGAATCTCCTCGCCGATCCCACGCCCGGCGAACACCTGGGCCACCTTTCCGACCGCGTGCACGGGCATGCCGGCCTGGGT
>JAXDIC010000190.1:0-4021 GCA_034664185.1 Thermoleophilaceae bacterium | reverse complement strand
GTACCGCGGGCTGATCGCCCAGATCAGGTCGCGCTACGCGGGCGTTCCCGTGGGCGCGTCGGAGAGCATCTTCGCGCCGCTCGCCGGGGCGCTCGGCCTGCGCCTGCTCACTCCCGGCCGGTTTCTGAACGCGGTCAGCGAGGGGACGGATCCGGCCGCGCAGGACAAGACGACCGTCGATCGCCAGATCGCCGGTCGCCGGATCGAGGTCTGGGTCTACAACAGCCAGAACGCGACACCCGACGTGCAGCGCCTGACCGCCGCCGCCCGGAGGGCGGGCATCCCGGTCGCCACGGTCACCGAGACGCTGACGCCCGCGGGGGCGAGCTTCCAGGACTGGCAGGCGCGGGAGCTGCGCGGGCTGGCGGCCGCGCTCGCGCGGTCCACGGGACGGTGAGCGCGGTCCCGCCCCCGGACGACGCGGTCGCGATCGAGCTGCGGGGCGCGATGGCCCGCCGCGGCGGGCGGACGGTTTGGCGGGGCGTGTCGTGCACCGTCGCGCGCGGGGAGTTCGCCGCCGTGCTCGGCCCCAACGCCGCCGGCAAGTCCACGCTGCTCGAGGCGCTGCTGGGCCAGCTTCCGCTCGTGGCGGGCACGGTCAGCGTCCTGGGCCGGCCGCCCGGGCAGGCCAACGATCGAATCGGCTATCTGCCGCAGCGGCGCAGCCTCGACGCCGCGGCGCGCGTCCGGGGGGTCGACCTCGTCCGCCTCGGGATCGACGGCACCCGCTTCGGGCTGCCGGCTCCGTGGGGTCAGCGCAGGCGGCTCGAGCGGGAGCGGGTGGAGGAGGCGATCGAGCTGGTGGGCGCCGGCGCCTATGCCAAGCGGCCGATCGGCGAGCTGTCCGGGGGAGAGCAGCAGCGGCTGTTGATCGCTCAGGCGCTGGTGGGCCGGCCGGGGCTGCTGCTGCTCGACGAGCCGCTCGACAGCCTCGACCTCCCGAACCAGGTCGCCGTGGCGGCCCTGCTGCAGCGGATCTGCCGCAGCCAGGGGGTGGCCGTGGTGCTGGTGGCGCACGACGTCAACCCGATCGTCTCCTACCTCGACCGCGTGCTCTACCTCGCCGGGGGTGCCGCGGTGGAGGGCCGGCCTGCGGAGGTCATCACAGCGCCCACGCTCAGCGCGCTCTACGGCGTGCCGATCGAGGTGCTCCGAACCGCCGACGGGCGGATGGTCGTCGTCGGCCAGCCCGAGGCGCCCCACCACCACGCTCCGCGCCATGAGCACTGAGGCATCGGCCGCTAGCGGTCTCAGCTGGGACGTCACCTCGGACGTCGACCAGCTGTTCACGTACCACTTCATGGTCAACGCGCTGTGGGCCGGGACGATCGTGGCCGTCATGGCCGCGCTGATCGGCTGGTTCATGGTCCTGCGGCGCCAGACCTTCGCCGGCCACACGCTGTCGATCGTCGCGTTCCCGGGGGCCACGGGCGCCACGCTGATCGGCCTTCCCGCCCTCGCGGGCTACTTCGCCTTCTGCGCCGGCAGCGCGCTGGTCCTCGCGGCGGTCGGCGGCGGCGGTCCGCGTGCCCGCAGTCACGAGTCGGCGGCCACCGGCACGCTGCAGGCGCTGGCGCTCGCCTTCGGGTTCCTGTTCGTCAGCCTCTACGGGGGCGTGCTGCAGGACCTCACCACGGTCCTGTTCGGCACCTTCCTCGGGATCAGCGATGGCCAGGTGCTGGTGCTGCTCGGGGTCGCCGCCATCAGCATCGCCGCGCTGTTCCTGCTCGCGCGGCCGTTGCTGTTCGCCTCGGTGGACCCCGAGGTGGCCCGTGCGCGCGCCGTTCCCGTGCGGGGGCTCTCGATCGGCTTCCTGCTGCTGCTGGGGCTCTCGGTCGCCGCGACCGCGCAGATCACCGGCGCCCTGCTCGTGTTCGCGCTGCTGGTCACGCCGGCGGGCACGGCCCAGACGCTGACGGCGCGTCCCGGTCTGGGCCTCGCGCTGTCCGTCGCGATCGCCCTGCTGGTCACGTGGCTCGGGCTGGGCATTGCGTTCTTCTCGCCATATCCGGTGGGGTTCTGGGTCACCTCGCTGTCATTCGGGCTGTTCGTCGTCGCGCGCGTGGCCAGGGCGCTGGCCGGCCGTCGCCATGCCCGGGATCGGGTCGCGCTGGCGGAGGCCGGCTGATGCTGGCTCACGAGTTCGTCCGCAACGCCTTCCTCGCCGGTGGCGTGATCGCCGTTGCCAGCGGGCTCGTCGGCTACTTCGTCGTGCTGCGAAGCCAGGTGTTCGCGGGCGATGCCCTCAGCCACGTCGCGTTCACCGGCGCGCTGGCCGCCGCCGCGGCGGGTGTCGACCTGCGGGTCGGGCTGTTCGCCGCCACCGCGGCCGTTGCGGTCGGGATGGGCGCGCTGGGCGAGCGCGCCCGCGCCGACGACGTCACGATCGGCTCGGTGTTCGCCTGGGTACTGGGGCTCGGGGTGCTGTTCCTCACGATCTTCACCGGAGGCGCGAGCAGCGCCAACGGCGCGGTGGGCGCGCGGGTCCTGTTCGGCTCGATCTACGGGCTCAGCGCCGGGGACGCGTGGCTTGCGGCGGCGATCGGCGCCGGGGTGTGCGCCTTCACCCTGCTGCTCGCGCGCCCGCTCCTGTTCGCGTCGCTCGACCCGTCCGTGGCCCGCGGCCGCGGGCTGCCGGTGCGCCTGCTGGGCGTCGCCTTCCTGGTGCTCGTCGGGGTCGATGCCGCGGAGGCCACGCAGGCCGTTGGCGCCCTGCTGCTGCTCGGCCTGCTCGCGGCGCCAGCTGGGGCCGCCCAGCGGCTGACCGCCGACCCCTACGTGGCGCTGGGCCTGTCCGCGGCGCTGGCGCTGGCCGCGACCTGGGTGGGGCTCACGCTGGCGTACCTGATTCCCTCGCTGCCGCCGAGCTTCGCCGTGATCGCGCTGGCCACGCTGATCTATCTGGCGGCGACCCTGGTGGGGCGCGACCGCTCTCCTAGCGGGCAGTCACGTGAGCCGGCCCGTGGCTCGCCGGCGCCGGAGTCGACCCGCTGACGGTCACCGTGCTGCCCAAGAGGCCGGCGGCCAGCAGGATCGCCGTCGCCGCCTTCAACCGCCTGGGGGTCATCCAGCCGAAGCCGTGGGCCGCCAGCCAGGACCGAGTTCCGCTGGCGGCGGCGGCCGCGACGATCGCGCACTGCGCGCACATGGGTTGGAGCTTACGCCGGAGGTCTGGGCTGCGCGAAGGAGCGGCTAGCCGCCCAGCTTCGCGCTCCACTTGACCTTGCCCGTGGCGCACTTGACGGAGCCGCTGGCGCTGGCCTTGCCGGCCTTCGTGAAGCGGGTGACGAGCGTGAAGCTGCCGTGCGCCTTGGTGCCGGAGATGACTCCGTTGAGCGAGAGCTTGGTGGCTCCCGAGGGGCTCTTGCCCGTGATGTGGAACTTGCCCTTGCTGCTGACCGTGGCGTTGAGCGGGCCCTGGTTGCCCTTGCTCTTGTCGCCGTTGTTGCACTTGCCGGTCTCGCTGAACTTGAGCTTGGTGACGTCGGTGTTGGCGAAATTGGCCTTGAACGAGATCCGCTTGCCCTGGGCGGTCTTCCCGCCGTAGCTGCCCGAGCTGAAGGTGGCCGCCGCGGCGGGCGCGGCAAGCACAAGCATGGCCGCGACGACGGCGGCGAGACGGCGTCTCCCTCTCATCCCCCACAGCATGAAGGGTCGGACGGACATTCGTCAAGTGGCAAGCGCGCCTATTTCGACGCGCCCCGCCCCGCAACCGCTGCGATTGCGGGTCCCGAGTGGTTCAACTTGGCCCGTTCGGTGTAGTTAGTAGGGAAACCGTCCCTAGGAGACCCTTGAGCCTTATCGCATACATCATCGTCCTGTTCTTCACCGGCCTTCTGGTCGGCGCGCTGGCCCGCCTGGCGCTGCCGGGGCGCGACCCGATGTCGCTGTCCATGACCGCCCTGGTGGGCGTGGCCGGCTCCTTCCTCGCCGGCGTGGTCTACGCGCTCCTGTTCCACCGAAACGGCGGCGGGATCCTGCTGGCGGTGCTGTTCTCGACGGGCATCGTGTACCTCATCCG
>JAXDIC010000177.1:0-7275 GCA_034664185.1 Thermoleophilaceae bacterium | reverse complement strand
GGCCTCTACCTCGGGGATGGGCACATCTCCCTCAGCCGCGGCTCGTCGTTTCTCAGGCTCTCGCTCGACCTGCGCTATCCGGGGATTCTTGAGGAGGCTGGTGCCGCCATCTCCAATGTCTTTCCGGACATCACCGTGCGCAGTTATGTCGTCCGGGCATCCGGATGCGCCGTCCTCCAGGCCTCCCACCCAGCCTGGCCGTACGCGTTCCCGCAGCACGGCGTTGGCAAGAAGCATGAAAGGTCGATCGAACTGGTCGGCTGGCAGCTGGAGGTCACTCGGCGGCATCCGAAAGAGCTCATCCGCGGGCTCATCCACTCCGACGGCTGTCGCACCGTCAATCGCTTCTGCGTCGATCTACCGGTCGGCGGCCGCAGGCAGTACGAGTACGTGCGCTACTTCTTCTCCAACCTCTCGGCGGACATCCGCCAGATCTTCGTGGCTCACTGCCAGCTGCTCGGCATCCGCTGCACGCGGTCCAACCATCGCAACATCTCGGTGTCGCACCGCCACAGCGTGGCCCTGCTCGAGTCGTTCGTCGGGCCCAAGCGCTGAGAGGCGCCGCGGCACGCCCGTAGAATCGGTGGCCGCCCGCGGATGTGGCGGAACTGGCAGACGCGCCGCGCTTAGGACGCGGTGGGCTTAGTCCCTTGGGGGTTCGAGTCCCTCCATCCGCATACGCGTCGCTGCCCGCCGCTGGCAGACGCCGCACTCCGCCCCCGCGACCCGTACACTTCCGCGGCGAATGGCGGACACAGTCCTCGTCCATCCGAACCAGGACAAGGCCTCGTCGAAGGCCACCAAGGCCGGCACCGTGCTGCTGCTCGTGGTCAGCGCCGCGCTGATCGCGATCGTGACGGTCGGCGGGTGGGCTTCCCTTCAGGGCGCGCAGATCATCGCCGTCGCGTACTTCCTCGTCTACTGCGTCATGGCCTACTACGTGGCGCGCTGGAACCGCGGCATCCTGCCGGTCGCCGCGGCGCTCGCAATCCTGCTGATGGTCGTGGCCACCATCGCCGCTCCGGGCTGGTTCGAGCGTGACCACAACGGCTTCGACAACCCAGGGATACCGCCCAGCCTTCTGGGCCTGTTCACCGCCTTGGTCGTGCCGGTCCAGTTCCTGTTGATCGTGTTCGCCATGCGCGGGTTCAGCCAGCAGTGGAACGTCGAGGTCGAGGTCTCGCGCGACGACTACGACCGCGGCTATCGCGGCGGCGACGTGGACGAGGCGGGCGAGTACACCACCGCCCCTCAGTCGTAGCCGCATCCCCGTAGTCCAGCCGCTGCGGCCGACCCGAGACCTATAGTTGCCGCCGCGCGGCGGTGGCGAAACTGGCAAACGCGATGGACTCAAAATCCATTGCCCGCAAGGGCTTGCGGGTTCAAGTCCCGCCCGCCGCACTTCCATAGCCCGGCGCCGCGGGCACCTCGCCTACGGTCCGTTCAGCTCGCGCCAGCTGTTGGCCAGGATCGCGACGCTGGCGGTGAACTGCACCACGTTGAAGACGTTCGGGTCGGCCAGGATGTTCAGCTTGCTGGCGCCGGCCGATACCCCGCCTGGCCCGTCCACGACAGCCGCGCCCTGGATGAGCGATGTGCCGCCCAGCGAGATCACGTCGCCGCTCAGGTTGCCGGCGTTCACGCAGTAGACGATCCCGTAGAAGACCGAGTTGCCACCGAGCGAGAACGTGCCGCTGTAGACGACCAGGATGCCCGGCGCCGCCGCCGAGTTGGCGCCCCCGCTGCACGGCCCGGTCTCGACGAACACGACCGGCGCGCTGGGCAGCGTGACGGGACAGGTGTTGAACCACGTGCCGGCGGCCTGAGCGCGGGCGCGCATGGCAGCCACCTCGGTCGACGACATTGCGTTCGGCACGCTGGCGTCGGCCGTGTAGCTGTTGGGCCATACCTGGCCCTTGGTGGCCACGTAGTCGAGACAGCTGTTGCCGCGCCCCGGCCCGCCCGCGCCGGCGCTGCATCGAACGACCACGCCCGGCCCGGTGCCGGTGTCGACGATCGTCTTGTTGCCGTTGTTGGTGGTCTTGAAGTGGCCGGCGGTGACCACGCCGCGCGGGAAGTTCTGCCCCACCGTCGAGGCCCGGACCAGCGCGACCACGGTTCGCGCCTGGCCGCGAACCGTCGCCTGTGCGCGCACCCACACCAGGCTGTCCGGCACGCCGTTGGGACCGCTCGCGTCGTATGCCGGCTGGGCGGCCGTGTCGTGCTCGTCGTAGTAGCTGCCCAGGCCGTTGTCGCGGACCGTCAGGGACCACGTCGCCGCCGACCCGCTCGCACCGAAGTCCTGGTTGGTGAAGCCGCGCAGCAGGTTGCCGGGGTCCGGGCAGCTCGTGCTGGTGGAGCTCTGCGTGCAGGGCGCAAACGCGCTGGCCGCGCTGCCGGGCCAGTGGGCGGGCAGGATGTTGGTCTCGGCGTTGAGCACCCCCTCCGCCAGCGTCAGCGACGACTCCTTCACCCGCTCGGTGCCGCTCTGGGTGGACTGCTGGTCCACGTAGGACAGGAGCGCCAGGCCGATGCCCAGCATCAGCAGGCACATCATGAGCGCGACCACGAGCGCGATCCCGCTCTCGCTCCGAAGGCGGCGAGTCATGAGGCGTTGGCCGTGAACGTGTAGTCCGACTCGAGCCCACCGGCGTCGAAGACCTCGAGCACCATGTTGCGCGCTCCAGATGCTCCCGGCAGCGTGTACGTGAAGAGCTGCCCCTCCCCCACGTTGGTCGTCTCGTCGCAGGTCGAGCCGGTCGAGAGGTCGCACCAGCGATACGTCAGCGGGAGGTTCTCCGGGTCGCTGGACGCGGACCCGTTCAGCGTGACCTGGCGCGGCTGACCGGTGGGGGTCAGTGTCGCGGACGCCGTGGGCGGGCCGTTCTGGTTGCGCAGGAAGACACCGGACGTCAGCTCGGTCTCGCGCGGGGCCTCGTTGGGATTGCGGTCGGTGAAGAGGTCGATGCGGATCGCGGTTATGGACGCCAGCGGACTGGTGCCGGGCGAGTAGCTGAACAGCGGCCGGTCCTGCCCGCTGATCCTGTTCGTGATCGAGTCCGCCACGATCCGGCGCGTGCCGAAGTTCACGTCGGGGCACGCCGACGCGGGCAGGGTCGAGGGAACGGCCGCCGAGGTCCACGTCAGGTCCTGCTCCCAGAGGCGGCCGTGAGCCGCGTCGGCGGGGGCGTTGGAGGTGTCCAGGCAGAAGCGCACCCGCATCAGGTTGCGCGCGTTGTCGCTTCCGTCGGGCTTGAACCGCGGGTCGACCGTCTCGAAGATCAGGTCGTAGGAATTGGCGCGGTCGATCAGCTGGCTCTGGCCCATCACGTTCCGGAGCTGGTGGGCCAGGCTGTCGACCGTGTTGCGCGCGTTGTCCTGCGAGTCGGATTGGTTCTGGGTGACGCGATCCGTGCGCTGGAGCACCTCGAACGGCGCGAGCGCCGCGCCCAGAACGAGCGACAGCATCGAGGCGGTGACCATCACCTCCATCAGCGACCAGCCCCGCTCGTCGCGCACCCGCGCGACCAGCCGCGCCACGCCGGTCATCCGCTCACCGAGGCCATGGTCGACTCGGCCATGTGGCGGTCCACGGCGGTGACCCGGTACTGCTTGGCGCTGCCGTCGGCCTCCGAGAGGTCCGAGCTTGTGCTGGTCTCGGTCGCGTCCGCGCCGCACGGCGAGACCGGGTTGCCGAACGGCGTCCGGTCCACCCGGTTGAGATACGTCCACGCGGACGCGTCGCCGGCCGGCTTCGAGTAGACGCGGAAGAACAGCACGCAGTCGCCCGAGTCGGGGTCGCCCGAGCCCGCGGGAACCGTCCAGCTGACGGTCGCCACGCTGCCGCTGCGCGTCACGGACAGGCCGGTCGGCGGGTTCGGGCGCGTGTTGGCCAGGTTGACGTCGGAGGACTTGCCCGAGACCGTTCCCGACTGTGCGGTCCCGTCGGGGTTGAGCCCGTCGGGCGCGATGGCGTAGGTGCGCGCGGACCCGTTGCCCGGTGCGCCCAGCTCGGCGCACCAGCGGTCGGCGATCGAGTTGGTGGTGCAGAACTTCGAGCCGGCGCCGCTGCCCTGGTAGACCCAGAACTCGAAGCCGGTCACGTCGCGGTCGACCCTGGCCGAGGTGGCCGACGACGGGTAGGTCTCGACCTCGGGAATGCCCGAGAAGAGCGGGTTGCGACCCGCGAGCGGGACCGCGTACGCCGTGCCGTCGGGCGTGTACCGGTTGATCGTGACGCTGAGCGGCTTGGGCTCGCCCTGGGCGATGATGCCGGCGGAGTCGAAGACCTGCGCCGCGATCGTGTAGACCCCGTCCGGCTGGTTGTCGGGCAGGTTCCAGGTCCAGGTGAACGTCTGCCCGGGCCCGCTCACCGTGACCATCGCCTGCCCG
Organism: Thermoleophilaceae bacterium; assembly: GCA_034664185.1. Classification (GTDB taxonomy): domain Bacteria; phylum Actinomycetota; class Thermoleophilia; order Solirubrobacterales; family Thermoleophilaceae; genus AC-37. Next base: position 2,883 of record JAXDIC010000177.1, on the reverse strand, counting down.
TCCGCGAAGAACCTGAGCTTCTGCGCGGAGCTGGCCGTGGTGGCCTGGAACGTGATCGACTTGGGCGTGACGGCCGAGTTGGTCTGCGAGTAGAACGTGCACGAGCTGGCGTTCGCGCACGGGGCCACCTGACCCGAGTAGAGCGTGCTCGGTGAGGTGATCGAGAGGCCGGTGACCGGGTTCTGCGCGCCCGAGCCGCCGCTGGCCACGTTGGCCGCGCGGCTGGCGCCCACCACGGTCGTCTGCGTGATCGGAGCACCCAGGCCGGCGGGCGGCGCGACCGTGAACGTGACGCGCTTGTAGTCGTCCGGGTTGCTGTCAGTCGTGCCCGACGGGCTGTCCGAGCAGAAGGTCGCGGCTCCCGAGTGGACCCCGGAGCCGTCGCTCGGGTCGTCCACGCTGCACGCGTTCGCGGTCACGGTGAACGCGATCCCGTTGCGCACGATCTGCCAGCCGACCGTGTCCGGGACGTTGTCGGGCAGGCCCTTCGACTGCACCGTCGCGACGATCGTCGAAGCCGTGACGGACGGGTAGGGCAGGCCCTGCGCCGTCTCCAGCAGATCGCGCATCAGGCTGGTCCCGGTCTGGCGCGTCTTGGTCTGCGCGGTGCCGCTGTTGGCACGATCGACCAGCGCCACCGATCCCAGCGCCCCGACGACGATGACCACCGTCGCCACAAGGGTCTCCACCAGCGTGAAGCCCGGCTCGCCGCGAATGGTCCGGGCGCGATGCATCCGACGGTTCCGTCGGTGCCGCGGGAAACGCCGGGATCACCGATTTGTGGTAGTCGGCCGGCTTGCTACGCCATCCGTCGAACGAGTTGGCGGATGACCGCTCAGTCGGAGGTTCGCTCCGTCCAATCGACCCCGTCCCAGTAGCGCAGGCGCGCGGCGCGACGGGGGTCCGGGTACCAGCCCGGCGCCGCGGCGGAGGGCTCAGTCGCCTGCCCCCGGTGCGCGGGCTGCTGGTCGCCCAGCAGCAGGCCGCCGACAAGGATCGACAGCGAGGACAAGAGGCCCAGGATCGCGCCCGCCTCCGCCGTGTCCGTGTCGACGAAGATCAGCGCGACGGTGGTGGCCACGACCCCGAATGCGGCGATCGTCCGGCCCACCGGCACTGGCAGCGACCGCCCGAGTCCGGCGAGGGCCGCGACCCCCAGGCCGATCGCCAGCAGGCCGATGACGAGCAGAGCGACGTCGACCCCGTGAAAGAACTCCCAGGCGCTGGCTCCCGAGCGCCAGTCGATGAACTCGGAGACGATCAGCAGCCCGCCGCCCGCGGCCGCTGCCAACGCCCCGGTCTTGCGTGCCGGGCTCAGGCCGAGGTCTGGTCCGTCCAGGCGCCGCCGTCCCAGTAGCGCAGCCGTGCCTGGCCCTGCGGGTCCGGGTACCACCCGGCCGGCGGGCCGGCCTGCTCCGCCGGCGGGGCCGGCTGCGGGACGGCGGGCCGCACCGGCGGCACCTGCGATGGCTCGGCCGCCGGCGACGGGCTGGGCGCAGGCGGAGTGGCCCCGGGGCTCGGCTGGACGGCCGTGGGGGCCTCGGTGCCCCCAGCGGTCGGGGTCGATGTCGACGTACCGGGCGGAGCCGCCAGCGGCGAGGCGCCCGGTGGCGCGCCCGGGCCGGATCCCGCGCCGGAGGTGAGTCCCTCCGCGGCGGCTTCGACCCGAGCGGCCAGGTCGGGCCGCTCGCTGAGGACACCCCCGGCAACGATCGCCAGGCAGGCCAGGACCGAGAGGAACGCTCCGATCTGGAGGTCGGCGCCGGTGCTGCCGCTGGTCAGCTCGATCATGAACGCGACGGTGAGCGTCGTCGCGAGCACCCCGGCCAGCGTGATGAGCCGCGGACGCAGCCAGGGGAACCTGGGAGCGCTGCCGAGCAGGGTGGCGATCGAGTACCCGGCCACGAACAGAGCGATGGCGGCGAGCACGATGTCCACGAAGCTGAAGGTCTCCCAGGCCGAGAGCGACCCCCCGCCGCTCCCGAACCAGGCGAGGAACAGGAAGAGGAACAGCAGCACACCCCCCACCGCGGATGTCAGTTGGGGAAGGTTGCCTCTGGGTTTCACGGCTGCTCCAAGCGAGTAGGGGTTGCGAAGCCGGGTCACTCTACCCGTGCGCGGCGAGCTGAGGGCATACTGCGCCGCCGTGGACCCGCTCCCTGAGATCGAGGCCTTGGTCGAGCACCGTGCCCGGTGGACGGGCACGGACGCGGAGCGGCGCGCGGCGAAGGAACTCGAAGCTCGCCTGAGAGGCGTCGGCCGCGAAGCCCGCACCGAGCCGATCCGGGTCTGGCCCAGCTACGCCCTGACTCACCTGATCCACGCCACGGCCGCGATCGCCGGCGGCGTCCTCGCGGTGTCCCACCCGCTGCCCGCCGCCATCGTCCTGCTGGTCGCCGCGCTGTCCACCTTCGGCGACCTGACCGGGACGTTCTACCTCGCGCGGCGCCTAACCCCCCGGCGGGCGTCGCAGAACGTCGTCTCGGTCGAGGACGGCGACAGACCGGGCACGCTCGTGCTCGTCGCCCACTACGACGCCGCCCGCACCGGCGCCGCGTTCGGCTCGAGGCTGACGGAGCGGCGCGCCGTGCTGGGCAAGCTCCTGCGGCGCCCCATCGGCCCGTTCGAGCCGTTCTTCTGGTCGATCGTGGTCCTCCTGGCGTGCGCCGGGCTGCGCCTCGCCGGCATCGACTCGACAGCCGTCACGGCGGTCCAGTTCGCCGCCACCGTGGTGCTCATCGTCAGCGTGCCGCTGCTCGTCGACGTCCTGCTCTCCGGCGTCAGTCCCGGCGCCAACGACAACGCCTCGGGAGTGGCCACGGTGCTGCGCCTGGCGGAGCGCTACGGAGGCGATCTCGACCACTTCGACGTCTGGGTGCTGCT
>JAXDIC010000110.1:0-7599 GCA_034664185.1 Thermoleophilaceae bacterium | reverse complement strand
CCACCTTCACGGCGCAGGAGGGCGACGCGGGCATCCGCGCGATGCGCGACGAGGTGTTCCAGGCGCTGGAGAGCGGCACGAAGCTCGTGGACGTACGCTCGCCCGCCGAGTTCTCCGGCGAGCTGATCGCGATGGCCGGCTACGAGCAGGAGGGCGCCCAGCGCGGCGGCCACATCCCCGGCGCGGCGTCGATCCCGTGGGCCCAGGCGGTCAAGGAGGACGGCACCTTCAAGGACGCCGACGAGCTGGCGGCGCTGTACGGCGGCAAGGGCGTGGCCGACGGCTCGATCATCGCCTACTGCCGCATCGGCGAGCGCTCCGCGCATACCTGGTTCGTCCTTCACGAGCTGCTGGGAGAGGGCGATGTGAAGAACTACGACGGCTCGTGGACCGAGTGGGGCAACATGGTCGCCGTGCCGATCGAGAAGGGTGCGTAGAGCCGGCGAGGCGCTTCGGGTTAGGGATCCCTAATATGAGGGGATAGAAGTTAGGGCCACCTAAGTCAGGGAGCGCCGATGTCGTTTGCCGAGACCGTCCTTCTGGGGGCTCTCGCGGGGTTCACGATCTACCTGGGTCTTCCGTTCGCGAGGCTCCAGCTGCTGGGCTCCCGCGCACGTGTGGGCCTGGCGATGTTCGCCGTCGGCGTCCTCGCGTTCCTGTTCGTCGACGTCCTCCAGCACGCGTTCGCGATGGTCGAGGGCGCGGTCACCGATTACAAGTCCGGCAGGTCCGGGTTCGGGCACCCACTGGCCTTCGCCGCCCTGCTCGGCGGCGGCTTCGCCGCGGGCAGCGCCGGGCTGGGCCTGCTCGAGCGCCGCATGCGCCGCGTCGGTCCGCCGTTCCCGCCGGTGGCCGGCGGCTCGCCGGAGCTCACGGCCGACGCCGCTCTCGCTCTGCAGGAGGAGGCCGCCACGCGCGCTCGCGCCCTGCGCACCGCGATGACCATCGCCGCCGCCATCGGGCTCCACAACTTCGCCGAGGGGCTCGCCATCGGGGTCTCGGCCAGCACGGGAGAGCTCAGCCTGGCCACGGTCCTGATCGTCGGGTTCGCCCTGCACAACGCCACCGAGGGGTTCGGGATCGTCGGGCCGCTGGGGTCCGTGCGGCCGTCCTGGCGCTGGCTGGCGCTCGCCGGCTTCGTTGCCGGCACGCCCACGTTCGTCGGCTCGATCGTGGGGTACAAGGTCACCTCGCTCCCGCTGGAGCTCGCCTTCTACGCCGTCTCGGGCGGCGCCATCCTCTACGTGATCGGCGAGGTGTGGAACGGGATGCGGCGCTACGGGCACCGCGAGATCGGCCTGGCCCTCCTGTCGCTCGGCTTCTTCGCCGGGGTGCTCACCGATCTCGTCGTCGCCTACGGCGGCGGGTAGAGACCCAGCCGCCGCCGCCGGGGCTCACAGCACGGGCCGCAGCCGGTCCAGGAGCTCCTTCACGATTCGCGCCGTGGCGCCCCACACGAAGTGCCGGTCCACGGTGTAGGTCGGCATCTTGATCGGCACACCCTTACGCGGCAGGCGCTTGTGCTCGTAGCCGTCGAGCAGCGCCCGCAACGACAGCTCCATCACCTCCTCCACCTCGTTGGGCTGAGGGGTCCACGCGTGTCCGGCCCGGATGACCCCCACGAACGGGAAGATCCGGTAGCCCGTCACGAACGTGCCCACGGGCGGCAGCGCGCCCACCAGCTCGACCTCGTCGCGTGGGAGCCCGATCTCCTCCTCGGCCTCGCGCAGCGCGGTCACGCGCAGGTCCTCGTTCGGCTCGTCCTGCCGCCCTCCGGGGAACGAGATCTCGCCGGCGTGCCGGCGCAGGTCGTCGCGGCGCTTGGTGAAGACCGCGTGCAGGTCGCCGGCGTCGAGGTAGAGCGGCACCAGCACCGCCGCGTCGGTCGAGCCTGGCGCGTCCATCGCCGCCGCCTGCTCGGGCGACAGCAGCAGGCCACGGAGCCGATCCGGGGTCGGGTCGCCCGTCAGACGACCTCGACGCTCTCCTCGAACATCACCTCGCCCTCCAGGGTCCGATGGACGGGGCACTTGGCGGCGATCTGCATCAGACGCTCGCGCTGGTCCTCGGGGAGCTCCTTCGGGAGCCTGACCTTCATGTCGAACTTGGTGGGCGAGCCGCGCTGCGCGGGCTCGTAGTTGACGTCCACCGCGATGTCGCCGATCTGCCAGCCCTTGCGCTTGGCGTACATCTCGATCGTGATCGCGGTGCAGGAGGCCAGGCTGGCCGCCAGCAGCTCCTGGGGACTCGGGCCGCTGTCGTCACCGCCCGTATCCTCGGGCTCGTCGGCCGTCACGCGGTGCTCGCGTATCTCGACGTCGTGCTTGAAGGTGTCGCCCTCGCGGCGAGCGGTGGCTTTCATGCCGATGATCCTACTTCCGGGTCGGGTTACTCGAGCGGGTTGAAGACGAGCCCCGTGGGCACCTTGGGGTAGAAGAAGGTGGACTTGGGCGGCATCGACTCGCCAGCCTCGGCCACCTCGCGGACCTGGTCCACGGGGGTTGCCCGCAGGAGGAAGGCCGCGTCCGCGCTGCCGGACTCCACCGCGGCCAGCGCGTCCTCGACGCGCTTCGCGTAGGACACGCCTGCCTGGCGCGCCACGTCGTCCTCCGTCATTCCCAGTGCGCCCTTCAGGATCAGCTCCTCGAGCAGCGCGGTGTCCAGGCGGCGGTATGGCTCGGGCCTGCCCGCCAGCGCACGGTCCGCGATGGCCGGGTCCTTCAGCACGAGGCGCAGGGGGCGCCCGTCGCCGTCCATGTAGCCGAACTCGATCGACGCGGCCGCGGCGTCGGCCGGCGGGGGCTCCAGCTCACCGCGATCGATCTCGCGAACGTCGAAGTCGCGCTCGATGGCCTGGCGCAACGCGGCGCGGCGGCCGTCGTCCAGCCCGCTCAGCAGCCGGTGGGTGGGCAGCACGGTGAGACCAGGGTCCGACATCGAGCAGAGGAACATCAGCGTGTAGCGGTGCTCGCCCTCGCCGCCCACCTCCTCGGCGTAGACCCGTGCGGTCTCGTAGCGGTGGTGGCCGTCGGCGATCAGCAGCTCGCGGTCGGCCAGTGCGTCGTGCACGGCCGCGATCGCGTCGCGGTCTGAGCAGCGCCAGACGCGGGTCAGCGTGCCGTCGGCGTCCGTGGCGGTGCCGAAGGGCTCGGACGCCGTGGAGGGCTCGAGCGCGGTCCACGCGGCCCCCTCCGGATCCGCGAACAGGCTGAAGATGGGCGAGAGGTTGGCGCGCGTGGCGCGGGTCAGCCGCAGCCGGTCCTCCTTGGGGCCCGGCTGGGTGCGCTCGTGGGGGCGGATGCGCCCGGCCCCGTAGTCCTCCACGCGCACGCGGCACAGGAACCCGTGGCGCACCCGGCGCTCGCCGTCCGGTGTCGCGTACTCCTGAGTGACCGGCCAGAGGGCCGGCTCGCGGTCCCGGGTGACGATGCCCTGCTGGCTCCAGGCCTCGAGCGTGGTCTGCGCGTGCAGGTAGGGATCGTCGCTTCCCTGGGCGACCGGCAGGTCGACCTCGACCGCGTTGAACGGGCTGCGGGCCGTGAGCTCCGCCCGCATCGCCGGGTCGATCACGTCGTACGGCGGCGAGGCCACGGCGTCGAGCGAGCCGACGGCGCGGGGCTCGTAGTGGAGCGCGCGCAGGGGTTGGACGTCGGCCATGGCGGCGGCACGGTAGCAACGCCGCGGCGACCGCCCGGCAGCGGCGCGCCCGAAGGCACGCCGCTAACCGGCGGGCGGGGGGACCCGGTCTCTAACCGCGGTTACCGAAGTCCGTCGCGTACGTGGCGCCGTTCTGGACGCCGTTGGCCGGCGTGCCGCGGGCAACGCCGATCCCGATCTCGCGGAAGCTTCGGTCGAGGATGTTGCGACGGTGGCCGGGGCTGTGCATCCAGCCGTTCACGATCGAGGCCGGGGTCGCGAGGTTCTCGGAGCCCCAGGCAATGTTCTCGCCCACGCTCCAGCTGCGGGCTCCGCTCAGGTAGCTGGTCGAGCGGATCCGGCCGAGGTAGTCCCCGTGGTCGAAGTAGTCGCGACGCACCATGTCCTGCGCGTGGCGCACCGAGGCCAGGTCGAGCCGGCCGTTCTCACGCAGCGCCCGCAGGCCGTGCGCGCGGCGCGCCTTGTTGAGCAGGCAGAGGGTCGCGCGCTGAGACTGGGCGATCGGGACGTCGTTGGGGTTGGCGTTGGCGCCCGAGCAGTTGGGCGCCGCGCCGCTTGATGCGGGGACCGCGAGCGCCAGCGCGGCCGCGCTGGCGGCGACGAGCATGGGCGTGCGGGTCCGAAGTCGGTGTACTGCGGCGGGAGAGAACACGGGCCTTCCTCCTTGAAGGTCGGTGACTCCTCTCTAGTCGGCTGTCCGTGCCTACACTTGACCCGCGGGGCTCGAGGCTGGACGGACCCCGTTTCGGGGCGTAGCTCAGCCTGGTAGAGCGCTGCCTTTGGGAGGCAGAAGTCGCCGGTTCAAGTCCGGCCGCCCCGATTAGCCCTCGCGGACCATCCGAGCCACGCGCAGGTCCACACGCGCGGTGGCACCGGCCCGGAACGGCACGCCCTCGGCCTCCAGGCGTGAGCGCTGCTCCTCACCGGCGGCCAACGAGCCGTCGGCGCGCACCACGCGCCACCACGGGATGTCCGGCGCGTGCACCGTCCTCAGGACGTGGCCGGCGAAGCGCGGCGCGCCGGGCGAGACGTCGCCGTAGGTTCGGACGAACCCCTCGGGGATCGCTCGGATGGCCGCCACGACACGCCGCTCGGCCGCGACGGTTGTCCGCTGGTCAGCCACGATCGCCCATCGCGGATCGGTCAGCCGCCCAGCTGGAGCTCGTCCAGGCGCCGGTGCACCAGCGCGGTGGCCATCGCGCCGTCCCCAACGGCTCCGGCCACGCGCTTGGTCGACCCGCTGCGCACGTCGCCGGCCGCGAAGAAGCCGGGGACGGTCGTCTCGAGCGCCAGGGGGTCGCGCGCCAGCGGCCAGCCGTCGGGGCGGCGCCCTTGGTCGAGCAGGTCCGGGCCGGTGAGCACGAAGCCGGCTGGGTCCAGGCGCACGCTGGTGTTGGCGGCCCAGCCGGTGCGAGGCTGGCCGCCCAGGCACAGGAAGAGCGCGGTGGCGGGCAGGCGCTCCGTACCCCCGTTCGGCCCGCGTACGGTGACGCCCGCGAGGTGCCCGTCCTCAGCGTCCACGGCCTCCACCACGGTGCGCAGGCGCACCTCGATCAGCGGGTGGCTGGCGATGCGCTCTACCAGGTACGCGGACATCGACTTGCCCAGGCGGTCGCCGCGCACGACCATCTTCACGCGGGCGCCGCTGTTGGCGAGGTGCATCACGGCCTGCCCCGCCGAGTTGCCGGCGCCCACGACGAGCACGTCGTCGCCACCGCACTGAGCGGCCTCGCTGCGCCCCGCGCCGTAGTAGACGCCGCGCTCCAGCAGCTCCTCGACCCCCTCCACGTCCAGGCGGCGCCACGTCATGCCGGGGGCCGCGATCACGGCCTGGGCCTGCACCTCGCTGCCACCGGCGACCTCGAGCGTGAACGGGTCGTCTGGGCCGTCGCGGCGACCACTGCCGGTCACGCCGCGCAGGAACACGAGCTCCACCCCGAAGCGCTCGGCCTGGCGCCCGGCGAGCCGCGCCAGCTCCGCTCCGCCGATGCCGTCCGGAAAGCCGAAGAAGTTCTCGATCAGGGACGTGTGCGAGGCCTGGCCGCCGGGCACGTCCTCGTCGATCACGATGGTGGACAGCCCGTCGGAGGCGGCGTAGACGGATGCGGCCAGCCCGGCCGGCCCGGCGCCGACTATGGCCAGGTCGTACTCGCGGCGCAACGGCGGGGAGGTGAGGTGCCACACCTCGACCAGGTGCTCGACGGTCGCGCCGCCCACGACCTCGTCTCCGGAGATGACCACCGGAAGGTCCAGGCCGGAGGCTCCGTGAGCGTCCAGCGCCTCCTGCGCGGCGGGGGTGCCGGCCTCCAGCCAGTCGAACGGCTGCGCGATGCGGGTGAGGAAGTCGCGCAGGTGGTGGTCCTCCGGGGCCAGCCGCCGCCCCACGACGGTCAGCTTCGGCCACGCGGGGCTCATGACGGGCGCAGCCGGAACATCAGCTCGTCCACGAAGCACCAGCTCCAGTCCTCGCCGGGCTCGGCGGAACGCATGATCGGGTGGCCGGTGGCCGTGTGATGGGCCGACGCGTGCCGACTGGGTGAGCTGTCGCAGCAGCCGATGTGCCCGCACGCCTGGCACATCCGCAGATGCACCCACCAGCCTCCCTCGGCCAGGCACTCCTCGCAGCCGGCCAGCTCGGCGGGGAGCTCGAGGAACTCGACGGTGTCCAGGTGGGTGCAGGTTGGTGGCGGCACGGCGGGCCTACGCGACGCGCAGCAGCACGCGGTTGCCGGACGGGTCGGCCACCAGGACGCCCCCGTCGGTTGGCTCGGAGGCGATGCCCGCGGCCACGATGCGGCCGGTCACCGCCGCCAGCTCGTCCGTGTCGGGCAGCACCACCTCGAACCGGCGCAGCCCGCGCGATCCCGCGCCCGGCGCCGGAGCGCCCGCGCTGTTCCAGGTGTTGAGCCCGATGTGGTGGTGGTAGCCGCCGGCGGACACGAACAGCGCGCCCGGGTAGCCGCGAACCGTGACGTCGAAGCCGAGGATCCCGCTGTAGAAGCTCTCGGCGCGGTCGAGGTCCGCGACCTGAAGGTGCACGTGGCCCATCCGCGTGCCGGCCGGCATGCCCGGGTCCTCGCCGTCGGGCAGCTCGGAGAGGACGCCGTCCAGGTCCAGCGGCTCGGTGCTCATCTGGATCGTGCCGTCCACGCGGGGCCACTCCTCGCGCGGGCGGTCGCGGTATATCTCGATGCCGTTGCCCTCCGGGTCGTTCAGGTAGAGCGCCTCGCTGACCAGGTGGTCCGACGCCCCGGAGAACGCCGCGCCTGCCTGGACACCGCGCCGGAGGGCGCGCGCCAGCTCGGGGCGTGAGGGGACGAGCACCGCGAGGTGGAACAGCCCGGTGCTGCGGCGGGGACGCGGCGGCGCGGCGGGCTCGCCCACCAGCTCCAGCAGCGGCCGGCCGGGCTCGGCGCCCAGTCGCGCGACGTCGCCCGAGCGCTCAACGGCGCGGAGGCCGATTGCGCGCTCGTAGAAGTCCTGCGCACGGTCGACGTCGGCCACTGTCAGCCTCACCGCGCCGACGTCGGTTGCGGCATCGATCGACCGCGGGTCGTTCTGTGTGGTCGTCTCGGTGTCCATAGGGTCTCCCATCAACTGATTGACGACTCAAGTAAGTATGGCGGATGTCGTGGCGAGCGACAACCACCGCGGGAGGGAGGTCGCCGCGCTCCTGCGCAACGACCCCGAGAACGACGAAGCCGCCCCCGCGCCGACTGCGCGAGGGCGGCTATCGCGTGCGTTCTTGTTACTGGCCGTTTGAGCCCGAGGAGCCGGACGAGCCGGAGCCGGAGCCCGACGAGCCGGAGCCCGCGCTGCCCGGGGCCGCGCTCGACGCTGAGCTGGCGGCCGATCCGGCCGAGCCCTCGGCGCTGCCCGCGGCCGACGAGGCGCTCGAGCTGGCGCTCGATGCGGTCGACGACGCCGTGGAGCCGGCGCTCG
>JAXDIC010000403.1:0-21642 GCA_034664185.1 Thermoleophilaceae bacterium | reverse complement strand
GACACGTTGTCGGGGGCCTCCCACAGGGTGTAGCCGTCGTGTGTGCCGAAGGCGTACCAGAACCCGTGGAGCTTCCCACCGACCGACTCGATGTACGACTGAGCGGCCTTTCGTCGATCCTCTGGGTTGCCGATCAACCTGGCCCAGGTCTCCGACGTGTAGCTGAACCTCGATAGATAGAGCGGCATCGTCCCTCCCTCTCGTTAGCGGACGCGCGAAGTCGCCATCAGGCGTTGAAGTATGCCCCGCCCGGAAAGCCGCCCTGTCGCCGATGTAGCGGACCGAGGATCCCAGCGCGTTCGAGCTCACTCGGCTGGTCGACGGCGACGAGGGGCGCAGCACTCACTGGGCGATTCTGCGCATGGACGCGTGGATCCGGCCGATCGCTGCCCGGATTCGCGGGTTCGAAAGACGTCCTATCAGGTCCATCCGCTCCCTGAAAACCGAGCCCTCGGCGTTACGCGAACGGCCCGGCCTGGATCCGGGCCTCGGTCTGCTCGAGCCGCTTGACGCGTTCGGCCGTCGGCGGGTGAGTCGCGAGCAGGCGGCGGAGCCCGCGCCCCTCAGTGCCGACGACGCAGAGCACGGCGAACGCGTCGGCTTGCCGCAGGTCCAAGCGCGGCGTCCACTCGCGCTGGTGTTCCAGCTTCAGGAGCGCCGAGGCCAGGGCGCTCGGGCGGCCGGTGAGCGTCGCCGCGGCCGCGTCGGCCGAGAACTCGCGTGCCCGCGACATGCCCAGCACCGACAACCGGGAGATCCATCCGATGACGAACGCCGGCGGGACGCAGAGCAGCCCCAGGAGCACGATCACGATCGAGAGCCCGGTGAAGTACGCCGCGAGGTTGGTCGCCCAGCGCGTGAGCCGCGGGGTCACGAGTCCTACGAAGGCCAGCAGGACGCGGCTCGGCGCCGAGGAGACCTCCATGACCGCGGCGTCTCCGTGAGCGAGGTGGGCCACCTCGTGCGCGAGAACCGCTTCGAGCTCGGCGTCGTCGAGCAGCGTCACCAGCCGGCTGGTGACGTGAATCCGCCCACCGACCGTCCAGGCGCTCGCGACGGCGGACCGCACGACGATGAGCTCGGGAGCTCGCATGTCGGCCCGCATGCACATCCGCTGCAGCAGCTCCGAAGCGACGGCAAGAGACGGCGCGTAAGGCCATTCGCCCTGGACCGCGCGGACCGAGGTGACGAACCCGGCGACACAGCCCAGCAGGAGCACGGCGGCGACGGGCAGCCACGCCGGAGGCCACAGCGCGAGCACAGCCACGCCGGCGGCGAACGGCAGCACCAGCGCGAGCGCGATCGTGGCGACACCGAAGCCGCAGGTCGGGCGGACGCGCACGCGCACCTTAGCGACGGACGTCGGGAGCGTGGCCGTCACGCCGGCGCGGTACAGCCGCGCACCGCGCGATGTCGCACATATCGCGACGCCTGCGAGACCGATCAACCCGAGCAGCCGCGGGAGCCCGCCGGCGTGGGCGGCGCGGGCCCCGATGATGAGCGCCGTGACGAAAGCCGCGACGATCAGTACGACGCCCGCGAGCAACGAGACCTCCTCGAACGAGGAGAGCTTCCCTGCGCGTAGCGCCCGCCGGACGTGGTAGCGATGCATGGCGAGTAGAGATCGACCCTCGCCAGCGGGAACCTGAGGCCTTGGCCTGCCGTGGTACGCGGCTGGCAGCCGCGCGAATCCACTTCTTTAGAAAACGCTCCGACCGGCCGATGCATGGCTTTCCGCCTGCGTTTGCAAGCACCTCGCCATGCCTCGTCGACGTCGTCGCATCACCCTCCGCCGGAAGCGTGCGGGATCGGAACCGAGCAAGCCGGCGCTCCAGAGCGTCGTAGATCTCGGCCTACGCGACGTGGGCGTCAAGAACGAACCCCGCCGGCTCGCTGAGCAGTTCGGGAAGATGTCCCTCAAGCTCTTCCCGCTGGCCTTCCTCTTCGTCTTCGCGATGTGCGTCATGGTCGGCCTGACCGGAGCGGGCCCCTGGGTCGTTGTCCCGTTCGGGCTTGCGTGGATGGCCGGAGTGTTGTCTCTGATCGTGCGTATGGCCAAGCGATCGCCCGTGCTGGTCGTCAAGGTCACGGCCGAGGGCACGAACCAGGCGATGTGGCTGCTGATCGCGCCACTCCTTCTCCTCGTCCTCGACGCGGTGCTGGTCGGGGGCGCCCTTGTAATCCCACTGGTCGTCCTCGCGGCGATCATGGCCCCGCTTCTGTTGCGAAAGCGCGGGCGCGTGCCCGAGGTGCTGCGGACGCTCCGTCCCCTCCTCGCGGCGGACGAGTCGGTCTTGGGCGATGGAATCGGCGCGGCTCGGGGAGCGCGCGGGTGGGACGAAGGGTTCCGATTGGTGGTCGCCACCGATCGGCGGGTGCTCGTGGCCCGTTCGACCCGTTCGCCCGAACCGTTTCTCCAGGTCGACGTGCCCTATCGGCGTGTGAGCCGGTTCGGCATCGAGTGGAAGTACTGGGGCCGCGTCGGGGCGCTCTCGCTGACCGTGGCCGGAGTCGACGGGGCGCCGTCCGAGACGCATGTCATCTCCTCGATCGTGCCGGCGAACCTGTTGTCGATCGCGGAAGCCCTCGAATCGCATGGCGTGCACCCGGATGACCCGGCGGCGGTCTCCGAGGCAGAGAGCGCATGGGAGGAGGCACAGCGACGAGGCGCGTCGCCGCAGCGCCTGCTCGATCGCGCGGCCATGAACACGCGGCAGTTCGACCGCGGGTTGTGGCTGCTCGTGGCACTGTCGGCCGTCACCCTCTACGTCATCCCGTATGGCGGGGCGACGTCGGTGCTGCTGCTTGTACTCGTTGTAGGCGGCATCTGCGGCTTCGTGTCGGGTACCAAGTCGTCGCTCGCGTACCTGGTTCCGCTCAACCTGCTCGTCTCTCCCACCTTCCTCTTCACAGACGCGAGCGGCGTGATCGGCCTGATGCTCGGGCTGAGCGCGGCTGCGGCCGTGGGCCTGTGGGCCGGATCGGCGCTGCGTGAAGCAAGGGCCGGCCGCGCGAACGCGCCCGCCGAAGCGGCGTCGCGGCCCGGACGACGACCGGCTCGCGGCAGTTTCCGGTACGCAATCAGCGGCCAGGGCTTGATCCGGCTCTCAGGCATGTTGCTCGTGGCGGTGATCGCACTGGTCGCGATCACCAGTGTCGCCGGCTTCGAGCTGCCCACGCTGCGCCTCGCCCTCGACGAGGCGACCGCCAAGCAGGTGCCCGTCGACGGCAGGTCCAACCTGACCGGCAATGCCGCGTCGCTCACCTACACGCCAGGCCCGGAACTGCACGAATTCATCACTGACAACGCACCGGCTTCCCAACCGACCGACGGGGCGCGCTGGGAGCTTCGCTCCTCGTTCACCGAGGGATTCAACGTGGTCTCGCTCGCGAGCTACATCAAGGAGCCACGCCTCGACGACCCAGCGGCGGTCGCGGCCTTCGTGGCCCGCAAGGACCACGAGCACTCCGGGCTCGCTGGATTCCACGTGACCCACACGGAGCGCGTCGTCGACGGACGCAAGGGCTATGTCTGGAACCACGGCAGCGAACGCGGCTACTGGTACTACGCGGCGTGGTTTCCGCAGCCGGTCCACACCGTCCGGGTCGAATGCATCGCAAGAAACCAGAGGGACCGGTTCAAGCGCCTCTGCGCCGAGGCAGTCGGATCGCTGACCCTCCACAAGTGAGCCGTCGCCCTACTCGCTGTCCGAGCCGGCGCGCGTCGTGTTCACGATCGAGCAGACGGTGCGGGGCCGGGAGCGTACCCGGGCCTCGTCCGCCTCTAGTGCGCCCGCACCACCCGGTAGTGGAACGCGCGGCTCCTTGTGTTCCCGCACCGGTCGACCGCGGTGGCCGTGACCTTGTGGATGCCCAGCCTCCGGCTCGACTTCTTCACGTGCGCGCGTGACGGGTTCCTGGCCAATCCGCTGAGCGCGTCTGCGGCCGCGATGGTCACGGTCACCTTGTCGCCCTGGCGGTAGCGCTTGCGGTGCTGGTCGCTGCGGATCGAGAGCGCGGGCTTGTGCCGGTCCACCAGGACGGACACCGTGTGGTGCGCCACCTCCTGGTCGCCCGCCTGGTTCTCGCCCCAGTAGACCAGCGTGTGCCGGCCCTCGGGCACGTTGACGATGGCGGTGTCGCCGACCGTGGGGGCCGCCTGCACCCCACCCCCGTCGAGGGTGAAGCGCACCCCGCTGCGCCGCGACAGGAAGCCGCTCGGATCGCTCACGGTGACCGCGACACGGCCGGTGACCACGCAGGCCGGGACCGTAGCTATCGAGACCAGGCTCGACAGCGGCTGCCAGTCGACGCGCATGTACTTGTCGTTGGGATCGCTGGTGACGTTGTGCTGGCCCGAGCCGTCGGTGTTCATCGTCGCGATCTCGGCTGGAAAGCCGTTGTTGTCGGTGGCGTGGGTGAACGCGATCTGCTTGCCGTCGGGGGACCACGCAGGGCCGTAGTCGTAGCTGGCGGTGTTGCTGGTCAGCGCGTGCTGGCCCGAGCCGTCGGCGTTCATCGCCCAGATCGTGGCGTTGCCTTCCTTTCGGTTGATGTCACGCGTGTAGACGATCTGCTTGCTGTCCGGCGACCAGTCGGGATGGCCGAGCGCGAGCACGGTCGGGTCGTTGGTGGTCAGCTGGCGCTGGTTTGACCCATCGGGGTTCATGGCCCAGATCTGACCGCCGCCCCCCTGAAAGCTCGACTGGCGCATGAACATGATCGTCTTGCCGTCCGGAGACCACCTGGGCCGTACATCGATGCTGGTGTTGTTCGAGATGTTGCGCTTGTTGGAGCCGTCGGCGTTCATGAGGTAGACCTGGCTGCCGGAGCCCGTCTGGCGGTTGAAGGCGATGGTCGATCCGTCCGGCGACCAGTCCGGCGAGAACTCCTTGAGTGCGTCGTTGGAGACGTTGTGCTGGCCCGATCCATCGAGATACATCTCCCAGATCTGCACTGAGGAGCCGCCTGAGCCCTGACGTTGAAACGCGATCAGCTTGCCGTCAGGAGACCAGGTCGGCTGGAAGTCTCCGTTGGTACCGGACGGCGGGGTGGTGAGCTGTGTCCGGCCGGTGCCGTCCGGGTTGATCGAGTCGATCACCAGCTGACTGCCCGACGCGCCATCCAGAAAGACGAGCTTGCCGTTGACGCCCGGATAGCCGGCCTGCGCCGGGCTGGCGCCGGCGAGGGCGCAAACGAGGGCGGAGGCTGCAATGAGGGATCGAGTGCGAGACCGTCTTGACAATTCGTTCTCCGGTTCTGGGATCGGACGTGCGGGGACTGACGGTACAAAGTGACTCTGCTCGAGCCCGGTCGCGGTTTGGGGTATAGACAGCGCCGGAGCGGCACCGATGCATACTGAATGGCACTTGCACCTGTTGCCGCGCGCATCGCCGGGCGGCTGCTGCCGCTGGCCGCTGGCGTGCCGAAGAGGGAGCGATACGCCCTTGCGGGCGCGACGGCGCTTTTTCCCCTGATCGTCGGGGTTGCCGCCCTTCACGCGCTCTTCGGGATTGGAGGCGCGGAGTTCGACACACCGGTCCGCGACTGGCTGCCATCGATCGTGTATGTGCTCGTGGCCGCCATGGTCAGCCTGCGAGCCGTGCGCGTCCGCGAGGCTCGCGGGCCATGGATCGTGTTGGCCGTCGGACTCACGCTGTACGCAGCGGGCAACCTGCTCTGGGCGTTCTGGCTCGAGCACGTGCCGAACCCACCGATCCCGTCCATCTGCGACGCGCTATGGCTGTCGTTCTACCCGCTCGCGTACGTGGGGATGGCGTGGCTCGCGCTGTCCCGCACTCACCGGGCATCGGCCGGAGTCTGGCTCGACGGCGTGATCGCCGGCCTGGGCATCACCGCCGTTGGCGCGGTCGTCGTGTTCCGCCCGGTGCTGGATGCCGCGACCGGCGGGACGCTGGCGGTGGCGACCAACCTCGCCTACCCCATTGGGGACCTGCTCCTCGCCGCCCTCGTCCTGGGCTTCCTCGCACTGCGTGGATGGCGCCTCGATCGGGCGTGGGGGCTCCTCGGGGGCGGGTTCCTGGTGCTGTGCGCCGCCGACTCGCTCTACCTGCTCCAGGTCGCCGCCGGATCGCCGACCTCGAACGGCTTCGCCAACCTCTTCTACATGCTCGCGGTCGGCCTGCTCGCGGTCGCCGCGTGGCAGCCGCAGACCACCGTCGAGAAGCCGCGGCTCGAGAGCTGGTCGATGCTGCTCGTGCCCGGGGGATTCATGCTGGTCGCGATGGCGCTGCTCGTGAGCAGCTACTTCCACAGGCTGCCGCCGCTGGCATTCACCCTCGACATGCTGACGCTGCTGGCCGGATTCGTGCGCACGGCGGTGACCTTCCGCGACGTCCGTGCGCTGGCCCGCACCCGCCGGGAGGCACTCACGGATGACCTCACGGACCTCGCCAACCGGCGATTGTTCCGGCGCCGACTCGACGAAGCGATCACGGCCGCCCGCGCCACGGACGGCAAGGTGGCCCTCATCATCTTCGACCTCGATCGCTTCAAGGAGCTGAACGACACGCTCGGCCATCACGCCGGCGACGAGCTCCTGCGCGAGATCGGTCCCCGCCTGAAGAGCATGCTTCGAGCAACCGACACCCTGGCGCGGCTCGGCGGCGACGAGTTCGCCCTGATCCTCAGCGACCCGACCGACGAAAGCGCCGCCCTGCGCGTGAGCGATCGAGTGCTGGGGGAGATCGGTCGCCCCTTCGCCGTCCACGAGCTGTCGCTGCACGTCGGGGTGAGCATCGGGATCGCGATGTTTCCCGATCACGGCGATGAGGGCGAGGAGCTCATGCGCCGCGCCGACGTGGCGATGTACAACTCCAAGAGCCTTCGCACCGGCCCCGAGGTGTACTCCCTGGAGCGCGACAAGCAGTCGCGCGACCATCTGGCCCTTGTCAGTGCGCTGGCCGAGGCAATCCGGGCGGGGGAGATAGACGTCGAATTCCAGCCCAAGGCCGACGCCGCCACGCGCACCGTCGTCGGGGTTGAGGCCCTGGCGCGCTGGCGGAGTCTGGTACACGGCACGATTCCGCCGGACGTGTTCGTTCCGTCGGCCGAGCGCGCGGGCCTGGCACGGGCGCTGACCCGGCACGTTCTCGGGCGCGCGCTTGCGCAGTGCCGCGCCTGGCGTGACGCGGGCCACGACCTGACAATGGCTGTGAACCTCACCATCTCGGACCTCCACGATCCGGCCCTACCGGAGGAGATCGCGTCCGCGCTGACCGACGCGGGCGTACCTCCCGAGGCAGTCGTGCTCGAGATCACCGAGAGCGCGGTGCTGTCGGATCCCGAGCGGATCGGCATCATGCTGGCGCGCATCGGGGAGATGGGCGTCGGCCTGTCGCTGGACGATTTCGGCACCGGCTACTCGTCGTTGACGCACCTGAAGACCCTGCCTGTCGGCGAGGTCAAGATCGATCGCTCCTTCGTCGGCCAGATGGCGACGAATCCCGCCGACGCCGCCATCGTCGGCTCCACAATCCAGCTCGCCCACAGCCTCGGTATGCAGGTTGTAGCCGAGGGGGTCGAGGACGACGAGACCTGGTGCCGGCTGGCCGAGTTCGGTTGCGAGATGGTTCAGGGCTACGCGCTGGCCCCGGCCCGTCCGGCGGCGGAGCTCGAAGGCCTGCTGCCAGCGCTGGAAGGGACGCTTGAGACCCGGCTGCCCGTCTAAGCTTCGCGGCCACTACCCCTTCGTCGCCGCAATGACCACCGCCGTCTCCCAGACCGCCAACTCACCGCCGTTCAGCCACGAGGCGCTGTTCTATGCGGGGACGCGGGAGTACGTCGAGCAGAACGCCAGCTTCATCCGCGAGGGGCTGGCGGCCGACGAGCCGGTGCTCGTGATGGTGCCGGCGGACAAGGGCGAGCTCCTTCGGGCGCAGCTCGGTCCCGAGGCGGATCGCGTCTGCTTCGTGGACATGCGCGACGCCGGCAGGAACCCGGGCCGGATCATCTCCGCGTGGAACGACTTCGCCGCCGAGCACCGGGCCGTGAGTCCGCGGCTGAGGGGGATCGGCGAGCCGATCTGGGCCGGTCGCAGCGGCGACGAGCTGGTCGAGTGCCAGCACCACGAGTCGCTGATCAACCTCGCCTTCGAAGGGGCCCACGGCTTTCGCCTCCTGTGCCCGTACGACACCGATGCGCTCCCCCCGGCCGTCATCGACGAGGCCCGGCGCAGTCACCCGATCGTCCTGGAGGACGACCGGCCGCGACCGTGCGAGGGCTATCGCGGGACCGAGGCGATCGGCCTCGAGGACAGTCCGCTCCCTCCGCCACGCGCGCCGTCGGAGGAGATGAGCTTCCACGAGCGGACGCTCGAGATCGTGCGGCGCTTCGTGTCGGCGCACGCCGGCGAGGCCGGCCTTGCTCCGGATCGGAGCTACGACCTGGTGCTCGCGGTCAACGAGGCCACCACCAACAGCGTGCGCTACGCGGGCGGGCAGGGCCTGATCAGGATCTGGGAGGACGACGGGAGCGGGCTGATCTGCGAGATCCGCGACAGCGGGCGGTTGGTGAACAACCCACTCGTCGGCCGGCGGCGCCCGGCGGACGGGCGCAACGGCGGGCGTGGCCTGTGGCTTGCCCACCAGCTGTGCGACCTCGTTCAGCTGCGATCGGGGCACACGGGCACCGTCGTCAGGCTGCACATGCGGCTCTCGTACTGACCCCGCTTCCCTGACGGCCGTGCGCGACCGCTGGTCACACCGGGCGATCCCCCTGTCACTGGCCGCCGGCTGCTACATCCTGGCCCTGCTCCAGCGGCCCGGGCTGGCCACGTCCGACACCAAGATCGACCTGCACGTCGACCCCGGCGGGTTCCTGGGCCGGGTGGCGGACGTCTGGAGCAACAGCGCCGGCCTGGGCCATGTGCAGGGCGGGCAGTACGGCGGCTACCTGTGGCCGATGGGCCCGTTCTTCGCGGCGCTGCACTCCCTCGGCCTCTCCCCCTGGCTGATCCAGCGGCTGTGGCTGGGCACGCTCATGGCGCTGGCCGCCTGGGGCGCGGTTCGCCTGCTGGACGCGCTCCGCTCGCCACGGCGCGGCGTGGCGCACGTCGTGGGCGGCGTGCTCTACGCGCTCAACCCGTACGTCGTGGTGTTCTCGAGCCGCACGACGTTCACGCTGATCGGCTACGCCGCGTTGCCGTGGCTCCTGCTGGTGGTCCAGCGCGGGCTGCGCGATCCGCGCCGGCTGGGGTGGGCCGCCGCGTTCGCGCTGATCGTGGTCTCCACCGGCGGCGGGGTGAACGCGGCGGTGACGGCCTGGCTCCTGGTGGGGCCGCTCCTGCTGCTCCTCTACGAGCCGCTCCTGGGCGGGGTCACGTGGCGCGCCGCCGGCGCGTTCGCCTGGCGGGCCGCCGCGGCCACCGCCCTGGCCTCCGTCTGGTGGGTCGCGCCGGTGCTGGTCCAGACCCGCTACGGGCTCAACTTCCTCAGCTTCACCGAGCAGGTCGGCTCGATCTGGAACACCACCAGCATCACCGAGAGCCTGCGCCTGATGGGCTACTGGCCGTCGTACCTCGGAGTCGGCTACGGCGACGTGCTGCGGCCCTACTTCGGCAGCTCCCCGGCGCTCCTGTTCGACCCGCCCGTGGTCGTTGCCACGCTGCTGGTGCCGGGCCTGGCGATGGCGGGCTTCCTGTGGACCCGGCGCTGGCGCTACGGGCCGTTCTTCCTGTCGCTGGGCCTGGTCGGCGCGCTGATCATGAGCGTCGGCTACCCGAACGGCACGCCGCTGCGCAAGGGCGCCACGTTCGTCTACAACCACGTGCAGGCGGTCGACTTCCTCCGCACCACCTACAAGGCGGGTCCGCTCGTGGCCGTGGCGGTGGCCTGCCTGGCCGGCGCGGCGGCGGGGGAGCTGTGGCGGCGCCTGCCGCGACCGCGGTGGCGGATGGCCGCGGCGCTGGGCGGGGCGGCGCTCGTGGCCCTGGCGTGCCTGCCGATGCTCGAGGGCCGCGCCGTGGAGCTCACGTGGAAGAGCATCCCGGCCGCGTGGAGGCAGGCTGCCCGCGGCCTGGATCGCCAGCTGCCGCCCAACTCGCGGGCGCTGGTGCTGCCAGGGCAGCCGTTCGCGTTCTACCGCTGGGGCGGCACGGTCGACCCGATCCTGCCTGCGCTCACCCGCCGCCCGGTGGCGGTGCGCAACGTGCCGCCCTACGACGACATCCACGCGGTGGACATGCTGTGGACGACCGACAACCTGGTCCAGCAGCAGCGACTCCTGCCGGGCGAGCTGCCGCCGTTGCTCGACCTCATGAGCGCGCGGGCGGTGGTGACCGGCAGCGACGACGAGAGCGGGCGCAGCGGCGCGCTGGCCCCCGCCGACGCCGCGCTCGAGCTGGCGGCACAGCCCGGGATGGCGCGTCCTGCGCGGAGCTACGGACCATGGCGGCGCTTCGGCAGCTGGCCGTCGCTGACCCTGCCTCAGGTGCGCCGCTACGACGTGGCGACCACGCGGCCGATCGTGCGGCTGGAGCCGCTCTCGCACGCGACGGTGGTGGACGGCTCCGCCTCCGGCGTGGCCAACCTCGGCTCGCTGGGCGGACTGCCGCCGGGCTCGCCGCTGCTGTACGCGGGCGACCTGTCCGCGGGCGAGCTGCGAGCCCAGGCGCGAACCGGCGGGCAGGTGGCGATCACCGACTCCAACCGGCGCCGGACGTTCCTCGCCTCGCGGCCGCGCGCGTCGGTGGGCTGGACGCTGCCGGCCAGTGTGCCGTTCTCGCAGGACGCTGCCGTGCTCAACCCGTTCCCGGACCGGGGCAGCGCCGCCCAGACCGTGGCGGAGTACGCGGGGGCGCGCTACGTGGACGCGCCCTACTCGCCCCAGATCGCGCAGTTCCCCGAGCACCGGCCGTACGCGGCGTTCGACGGCGACCCGCGCACGTCATGGCTGCCCGACCCGACGCTGGACGAGGGGCGCCACTGGGTCGAGCTGGGCCTGACGGCCAGGCGCGACGTGCCGTACGTGGACCTGCTGCCCGACGACTCCAACCCCAGCGCGACGGTCACGCGCGTGTCGGTGGCGGGCCGCGAGTTCGCCGTGCACCCGGGCTGGAACCGGCTGCGAGTGGCGGCGCACGGAGTGGACGTGGTGCGTGTGGCCATCACGGGTGGCCGGACGAGCGGCGGCGGCGCAGGCGGCGCGGGCGGACTGAGCGAGGTGCGGGTGCCAGGCGTGCGCGTCACGGAGACGCTGCGGCCGCCGCTGCTCGCGGAGCGCGCGCTGCGCGGGGTCGCGCTCAGCCGGACCAGCCTCGCCTACGTGTTCGAGCGCACCACCGCCGACGAGCCGTTCCGCCGCGCGTCGCTGTTCGCGCCCGCCCCGCGCAGCGGCAACCGGGTGGAGGCCGAGGCGGCGCTGGAGCGCGCGGCACAGGACCCGGAGACCGGCATCGACCGCGTCTTCACCCCGCCCGCCGCACGCAGCTGGAGCGCCGACGGCTGGGCCACGGTGACCCCGTCGGCGCCGGACTCCGCCATCGACACCCTGGCGGGCATCCAGACCGGCGGAGCGCGCTTCTGGTCGTCGGGCCGGTTCGACGGGCGGCCCGGCTACCGCGCGTCGGCGGCGTTCGACGGCGTGGCCGCACGACCATGGGTGGCGCCGTGGCGGACGGGACGAACCGCCTGGATCGCCTGGAGCGCTCCACGCCAGATCGCGCTCCGGCGCCTGGTGCTCCAGCGCGGTCCGCCGCCCGCGCGGGCTCCCGCGCGCGTAGCGCTCTCCTATCCCGGCGGCCGCGTCGGGCCGCTGACGGTGGGCCCGGGAGGCGTCGTCGCGCTGCCGCACGCCGTGCGCGCGCGGCAGTTCCGCATCGACGTGGTGGCCGCGGCGCCGGGGAGCGCCCCCGCGGTTGGGATCGGAGAGATCCGTGCGGCCGGGCTGCCGCGCGCCGGGGCGGCGCCACCCGCCGCGACGCTGCGCGCGCCGTGCGGCGTGCTCGCCGCCGCCGTGGACGGCCAATCCGTGCGGCTGCGGCCGAGTGCCACCGTCGGAGAGCTCGATTCCGGGCGCCCGCTCCGGGTGAGCTCCTGCGGGCCGCCCGTCAGGCTGCCGGCTCGGCGGGTGGCGCTGCACACGCTGCCCGGCGTGCTGCGACCGTACGTGCTGCGGCTGGGCTCGGCGGCGCCGTCGCCCTCGCTGCGCGCCGCGTCCAGCCCCGGACGCGTCCTCTCGCCCGGCCGGCAGGGCCGCGGGACCTACGACGGCGTGTGGATCCAGCCGCGCGGTCCGGCTCGCCTGGTGCTGGGAGAGAGCTACAACCGCGGCTGGGAGGCCACGTGCGACGGCCGCTCGCTGGGGCGCCCCGAGGTGGTGGACGGCTTCGCCAACGGCTGGCGCGTTGGTCCGGGCTGCCGCGACGTGTCGTTCCGCTTCGCGCCGCAGGACGCCGTGGACGCCGGCTACTGGATCGGCGGCGCGGCCTGTGCCCTGCTGGCGGCGCTCCTGCTGCTGCGGCGCCCGTGGCGGCGCTCGCCGGCGCAGCCGCCTGCCGAGCTGCCGGTGGACGACCGCCCCGCGCCGTGGACGCCGCGCGCCGCCGCGCTGGCCGGGCTGGGCGCCGGCGCGCTCCTGGGGTTCGTGTTCGCGGTCCGCGCCGGCGTGGCGATCGCGCCGGCGGTTGCGCTGATCCTGTGGCGCGGCTGGTCGCCGCGCTGGCTGATCCTGACGGCCGGCGCCCTGCTGGTCGTGGTGGTGCCGGCGCTCTACCTGATCTTCCCGGGGACCGACCGCGGCGGCTACGACACCGACTACGCGGCCGAGCACCTGGGCGCGCACTGGGTGGCCGTGGCGGCGCTGGTCCTGCTGATGGTCGCGCTCGCGCGGATCCTCAGTACGGCCATTCGCCGGAGCGGTGGCCCAGCAGCCGGGCCAGTGGACGAGCGCGCAGGACCAGCGCGAGCTTGACCAGGACGTTGCGGGCGAACCACGGCAGCTGCACCAGCTGGCGCGCGGCGTTGCGCGCGCGCTCGCCGACGCCCAGCGGCGCCTCCGCGCGGCGGTACTCGGCCAGCGAGCGCGAGCGGCCGACGTAGACGAAGTGGCCGCCGGGAACGAGCTCCCGCAGCAGCGCCGCCGTGACGCCGATCGACGAGAACGCGTCGTGCACGAGCAGCGTGCCCCCCGGCCTCACACGCCGCCCCCATCCGGCGATGTCGTCGCGCGCGGGCCCGAAGCGGTGGGCGCCGTCCACGTACAGCAGGTCGACCGGACCGTCCGCTTCCGCGTCCCCCAGCGCGTCCCGCGACTCGCGCCGCACGTGGCGGACCGCACCCGCCACGCCGGCGCGCTCGAGGTTGGCGGTGAAGGCGCGATGGTCGGCCTCGCCCTGCTCGGAGGTCCCGTGGATCTCGCGCGGGCCGCGGTCGCCACCGGCGTGCGGGTCGATCGCCACCACCGCCGTCCCGTCGGCCGCGCCCAGCGCGAGAACGATCGCCGAGCGCCCGCGGTAGCTGCCGATCTCCACGATCCGCCCGCCGGGCGGCACCGCGCGGGCGCGCTCCCAGAGCACCCGCGCCTGGTCGTCCGACAGCCAGCCCTCCACGCCCCCGACCGCGGACAGGGCGTCCGCGAACGGCGTGTTCACGCCCGTGGCGCGGGCGCCTCTTCCTCCACCGCGGCCTCCCTTGGTGGCGCGAAGGGCTCGCGAGGCGTCTCGCCATGGCGGTCCAGCCAGCGCGCATGCTCGGCCTGGAGCAGCGCGAGCGTGTTGCGTGCGGTGGCGTCCCAGGTGAAGTCAGCGGCGCGCGAAAGCGCCGCCATTCCGAGCGAGTCGCGCAGCGCCTGGCCGCCCAGGATCGTGCGGACCTTGGCAGCCAGCTCGCGGGGATCGTGCGCCAGGACCCCGGTGCGCCCGTCGTCGATCGACTCTGGCAGGCCACCCACCGCCAGCGCGGCCGACGGCGTGCCACACGCCGCCGCCTCCATCACCGACAGGCACCAGCCCTCGGCCGACGACCCCGTCACGTTGAGCCACGCGCGCTGGTACAGCTCGCGCTTGCGCCGCTCGCTGACGTGGCCGTGCATGACGACGCGATCGCTCAATCCGCGCGCTCGGATCTCGGCCTCAAGCGCCTGGCGGTGGTCGCCGTCGCCGGCGATCTCGAGCACGGCGCCGGGGTTGCCCTCCAGCACGTCAAGCACCACCTCCAGTCGCTTGTAGCGCTTGAGCCTGCCGAGGTAGAGCAGGGTGGGCTCCGGCGCGCGCGCCGAGGGATCGGGCGCGAACGCCTCCAGCTCGACCCCGATGTAGCCCACCTCGATCCGGTCGCGCGGGATGCCGTGCGCGGCGATGCCGTCGGCCGAGGCCTTCGAGATCGTCAGGAAGCGGGAGCGCCGGTAGAGCAGCCGCAGCGGGAGCGTCTCCAGCAGGAACGCGGCGACGCCCCCGCGGCGGCCCATCTCACGCACGTAGTGGTCGCGGTGTATGTGGTGGACCAGCGTGACGCGTGGGGTGCGCAGCCAGAGCGGCGTGAGGAACGTGACGCCGTTGACCACCTCGAGCACGACGTCGGCGTCCGGCACCAGACCGCGCCACTGGCGCAGGATCGCCCGCGGGAAGACGGTGGACCGCCCGCCCACTCGGTGGAGGGTGAGGGCGCCGATCCGCTCCACCGGCGCGGCCCCTGGGTGCGAGCACGCGATGACCGAGACGCGGTGCCCCCACGCGATCCAGCGCGCGACCTGGCCGAAGAGGTTGGTGCCCGTGCCGCCGCCCTGGGGATGCGTCCAGTCGCGGTCGGACAGGATCAGGATGTGGAGCGGCCGGTGGCCGTTCTGTGGCGGGGCCGAGTCCATGGGCCGGTTGGCAGGTTAGTGCGGTCCCGGGCGGAGGGGCGATGCTCCGTGCGAGGATCAGGCCCATGGCCGACGACAGGTTGGCGTTCCCGCGCCAGGAGCTCCGCCGCCGGACCGTGCGGGGCGCCCTGACCAACGCCCTGTTCCTGGGCGGCGCAGAGCTGATCGTGCTGGCCCAGGGCCTGATCGTCACGGCGCTGCTCGGGCCCAAGGCCATCGGGCTCTACGGGATCGTGACCACCACCGCGACCACGATCGTCGCGCTGCGCCGCGTGGGCATCGACGAGGGCTTCGTCCGCCAGACCGAGGAGCGGCAGGAGGAGGAGTTCCAGCGCGCGTTCACGCTCGAGCTGATCGTCGGGGCGGCCTTCTCGCTGGTGCTCGTCATCGCGGCGCCGATCGTGACCGTGGCCTACGGCGACCATCGCCTCCTGCTTCTGATGCTGGCGGTGGCGTACCTGCCGCTGGCCTTCGCGCTCCAGGCGCCCACGTGGATCTTCTTCCGCCGCATGGACTTCCTCCGGGTGAGAGCCCTCCAGGGGCTGGTGCCGCTGGTCACGTTTGCCGTGGCCGTGCCGCTCGTGATCGCCGGGGTGGGCGTGTGGAGCCTGGTGATCGGCCCGTTCGTGGGCAACGTGGTGGCCGCCACCGCGGCCATGGTGCTGTCGCCGTACCGCCTGCGGCTGCGCTTCGACCGCGAGGCACGGCGCCGCTACCTGCGCTTCTCGTGGCCGATCCTGGTGTCCTCGGCCGCGCTCCTGCTCGTCCAGCAGGGACAGGTCTTCGCGTTCGACGAGCACGGCGGCCTGGCGGCGGCTGGGTTCATCACGCTGGCCTTCACGCTGACCCGCTACGCGGACCGCGCGGACCAGATCATCGCCACCACGATCTACCCGGCCATCTGCGTGGTGCGCGACCGGATCGACACGATGCGGGAGATCTTCGTCACGTCCAACCGCGTGGCGCTGACCTGGGTGCTGCCGTTCTGCGCCGGGTTCGTCCTGTTCGGCCCCGATCTCGTGCGCTTCGTGCTGGGGCACAAGTGGCAGCCCGCAGTGCTGCTGCTCCAGGGGCTGGCCGGGGCCGCCGCGATCCAGCAGCTGGGCTACAACTGGTTCTCCTTCTACCGCGCCGTCGGCGACTCGAAGCGCCAGGCGGTGGAGGCGGCCGTCGTGGCCGTGAGCTTCCTCGCGCTGGCGGTCCCGGCGCTGTTCATCTGGGGATTCGGCGGCTTCGTGGCGGGCCGGATCGCGGGCGCGCTGATCGCGCTGATGGTGCGCCGCCACTACGTGAGAAAGCTGCTGGGGATCGAGCTGCTGACGCTGGGCGCGCGCGCGGCGCTGCCGGTGGCGGGCGGGGTTCTGGCGGTGCTCGCGCTGCGGGCGGGCGTCTGGTCGGGCCCGCGAACGGGGGCCCAGGCGGTCGTGGAGATCGTGCTGCTGGTGGGCACCGTCGCGCTGCTTACCTGGGTCGCCGAGCGCGGCATGGTGCGCGAGCTGGTCGAGCAGGTGCGCCTGGGCCGCCGCGCCGAGGTGGAGCCGGCGCCCTACCTGGGAACCAGCACGTCGTAGTGGAAGAGGTGCGCCTCCAGCCGGTAGTGGCCCGCGATCCATGCGTCCAGCAGGCGGACGCCGCTGGGCCGGCCGCGTAGGTTCGGCTCGCGGCGCGACCCCAGCGGGTCGGTCCAGCGGACCACCACGAGCGGGTGCGTGCGCTCCAGCTGCGCGACGATCCGGCGCTGGGTGCCGGCCCGCGCGATCAGGCCGTGGTCGCGGTCCGTGGCGTTGTCGCGCTCGGCCAGCACGTACAGCAGCGGGTCCGTGAAGCGCACCAGGTCCGAGCGCGCGGGCGCGACGTAGATCGGCCGCCCGGGCGGCACCCTCGCCTGTACGAGCGCCACCACACGCTCGAGTGAGCGCGCCTCGGCCGGCGCCGCCCGCGCGCCGTCCGCCACCGCCAGGTGGACCTCTGAGCTGGCTGGCGGCTGGAACAGGGCCGAGGCGCGGTTGGCCACGCCGTGCACCAGCAGCAGCGCGAACACGAGCGCCGTGGCAGCGGCCAGAGCCCGGCCGAGAGGCGGGCGCTGGCGCAGTGCCCACGCCGCCACGAGCGGCAGCAGCACGGCCAGCAGCACGACCAGCGGCGTGGTGTGGAAGTCGTCGGTGCGCGAGAGCAGGTATGACAGGCCGCCCAGCCCGAACACAAGGATCCCGGCCCACGCCACGGGCGCGCGCCTCTCGCGCGCGGTGCGCACCACCGCGCCCGCGGCCCCCACGGCCAGCCCCGCCAGGAGCAGCGCGGGCACGTAGAAGTCCAGCAGGTGCTTGAGCCCCGTGGCCGAGACGACCGAGGCCCCGTGGTACGACCACGGGAACGGCAGCGTCCAGTACTCGCGCTCGCGCAGCGAGGTCGCGACCAGCGAGTCGTACAGGCTGCCCGGTCCGTCGACGATCGCGAACGGCAGGTAGACCAGCAGGCTGAGCCCGACGGCCACGCCGGAGCAGATCAGGAGCGCTCGGGGGCGGCGCGTCTCGAGCGCGAGCATTACCAGCACCGCCGCCAGCCCGTACAGCGCGAAGTCCAGCCTGAAGGCGGCGGCCAGCGCCACCAGCAGCCCAGCGCGCAGCGCGCGCGTGCGCACGGGGTGCTCCCCCGCCGTCACCAGCACGGCGCAGAGGGCGGCGAGCAGCGCGAGCGGGAACGGGTTGGCGGTGCGCGGCTGGGCCATCGCGCAGGCCACCGCCAGCCACGCGGCCAGCGCCCAGCCCGCTCCGGCGTGGCGGCGCACCAGCGCCCAGGAGACCAGCGCGGTGCCGGCGTTGGCCACCACCCACAGCACGCGCCAGGGCAGGAGCGAGACACCGAGCAGCTTGAACAGCCCGGCCAGCAGGTACGGGTCGGCCGGCCCGTAGCTCCACAGGAAGTCGCGGTACGGGACCTGCCCCTGGCTGACCCGCCGCGCGGCCTGCAGCACCAGCCCCTCGTCGAAGGGGTCGACGCCGCGCAGAATCGTGAAGCCGGAGATCAGCGCGGCGCCGGCGAACAGCGCCACTGGAACCACCCACCGCCGCGAGCCGTTGCCCATGTGCTCGCGCTATCCGGCGTGCGTGACGCGCGGGGGGGCGGCCGGCGCGGGCTCGGCGATGGCCTCGGTGGGCGCCGGCTCTGGCCCGCCCTTCACCAGGCCCTTGAGCCTCAGCGCTGGCCGCTCGATCGCGTAGTAGCTGGCGGCCGCGATGGCCAGCGAGATGACCAAAGCAACCAGGCCCGGCACTGCCGCGCCCCCAAGGCCCCACTTGTTGACCTCGGTGACGACGACCAGGTGGTAGAGGAAGAACGAGTACGAGACGAGCCCGATCCACAGCAGCACGCGGTTGGCCAGGAGCCGGCGGACCAGGCCGCGCGCCTGGTCGCCGAACACGGCCGGCGCCACCAGGCCCAGGGCCACCACGCCGTAGAGCGCGCTGCGCGCGACGTACTGCCCGGTGGTCGGGATCTGGCCGCTCTTGCCGTCCAGGCCGACCTGGGTGCTGACGGCCCAGAACGCCACCACCGCCAGCCCCCAGCCGAGCGCCGGAAAGCGGTCGAGCGGCCGCAGCCAGACCGGCAGCTCGCGATCCTCGTACCAGACGCTGAGCACCGCCATCCACATGCCCACCGCGAACACCTGGGTGTAACACGCCAGGGTCACGTGCAGCGGGAACCCCTTGAGACCGGAGGTGAGCAAGCCGTTCTCGGACGCGAGCGCGGTGAAGCCGAACCCGATCGCCACGAGCGCCGCCAGCCCGGCCAGCTCGCCGCGCAGCCGGCCTGACCCGGTTCGCGCTGGCAGCGATCGCATCCCGAGCGCGTACAGCGGCAGGAACACGTAGAACGCCGCCTCGACGCTCAGGCTCCAGGCCTGGGTCAGGCCCCCGATCGCCAGGTGCGGCCAGTACGACTGGCCGAAGAGGTACAGACGCACGGTGTTGGCGGGCTCGGCCACGTAGCTCTCGCCCAGCCAGGCGGCGACGATCGTGAGCGCGACCCAGTACGCCGGCCCGATCCGCAAGAGCCGCCGCCAGCCGTAGGCGATGGCCGCCGGGGCGGCGCCGTCGCGCAGGCGAGCGCGCACGAACGGCCGGTAGAGCAGGAACCCGGAGATCGCGAAGAAGACGAAGACGCCCACGTCGAGCCGCGCCGCGTACTGGCGCAGCGGGCCGGGGCCGTTGTTCTCCAGTACGTAGTACGCGTGCGTGCCGAAGATCGCCAGCGCGGCGAGCGCGCGCAGGGAGTCGAACAGTGGAAAGCGGGTCGCGCGCGCGTTCATCGACCGCCGGCCAGCGTATCCACCATCAGGCCGGTCTCGCCGCTGGGGATCCCCGCGCTGCTCGCCACAGGCCCTGCAAGCCGGCCGCCGCCAGTACGACCAGGCTGACCTCCGCCGCGTCGCGGAAACGCACGTCGCCGTAGAACAGCGCGCTGGCGACGGTGACCAGCGCGAGCGGCGCAAGCAGCGGGACCATGTTGAAGGCGCGGCGCCGCAGCCCCACGGCGCCGGCCAGCGAGAGCGCCATCGCCGCCCAGGCGCTGACCAGCGTCGCCCACAGCAGCCACTCGCGCTGCCCCTTGATGAAAGCGGCCTCGCGCACCTGCCCTATCGCATGGAAGGGGTAGAGGCTCCATGTGCGGAGCACGCGCGCGCCCACTACCACCGGCAGCCGGCCGGCGTGGCGGCGGGCGTACTCCAGGCCCCTCGTGCGCAGGTACGCGCCCACCGCGGCTTCGTCGTGGACGTCCAACCCGGTGGACGGCAGCGCGAGCGCCTTGAAGTCCCAGCCGCCCAGCCGGGGGCCGTGGTAGACGACGTCGTTGTTGCCGGAGGCCAGCACCGAGCCGTCGCCGGTCGAGAGCCCCACCGGGCGGTCGAACTCGAGTGAGTTGCGGATACACCAGGGAGCAATCACGAGGACGGCGACGCCGGCGACCACGAGGAACCGCCTCAGCGACCGCGGGCCCGCGCGGCGAACGACGAGCGGGACGAGCAGGATCAGGAGCAGCAGCCCCTCCCCGCGCGTGAGCGCGGCAAGGCCCACCACGGCGCCCAGCACCGCGGCGCGGCGCCACGACGGCGCGTCGGTCAGCCACAGCGCCGCCAGGATCGCGCCGGCGATCGTCAGGCCGTAGAGCGACTCGCTCATCAACACGGAGTCGTTGCCGATCAGCGGTAGGTAGACCGCGGCCAGCCCCGCGGACAGGAGACCCAGCCCCGGGCCGCCGGCCCGACGGCCGATCAGCCCGATCAGGGACACCGTGGCGGCGCCCAGCGCGCACCCCACCGCGCGGTGCGCCCCGTAGGAGCTCAGTCCGAGCTTGGACGCGCCCGCCAGCACGATCGCAAACAGCGGCGGGTGAAAGGCCGTCGGCAGCCTCGGGCCGACGAGCGCGAACGTGAACCCGTGTCCGTCCGCGAGCGAGTTGGCCGTCAGGTGGTACCAGTAGGCGTCGGTGAGGACGCGGGTCGTGTCCTGGGTCTCGGCGTATAGGAGCCGCAGACCGAACGCCGCAAGGGCGATCGCCAGCAGCGTGACCCTGAACGGGATCTTCTTCAAGGCGCGCTTACCGGTGCGGCGGGCGCCGGCTCGGCCAGCGCCTCGTCGTCCTGCCGCGGGCGGAGAGGCACGAGGCGCTTGAGCAACAGCGCTGGACGCTCGACCAGGTAGTAGCTGAGCGACCCGGCGACCAGCGCCCCCGCGAATCCGAGTACGAACCAGCTGGCGGACGAGGTCAGGAAGCCGAGCCCGCCCTCCTGCTTCCAGCGGCGGAGCTGCTCCAGCACGGCCCAGTGGTAGAGGTAGAAGCCGTACGAGATCAACCCGAGGTACAGGAGCACCCGGTTGCCCATGACGCGCCGCACCAGCCCCTCGCGCGCGTCGCCGAACACGGCCGGGATGAGCACCGCCACCGCGATCAGGCTGTCGGCCAGGTGGCGCGCCATGAACTCGCCGGGCGTGTAGACGATGTTGAAACCGAGCACCTGGGCCACGGCGACAATGGCGGCCACCGCGATCAGCCAGCAGACCGACGGGCTGCGGGCGAGATATGCGAGTGGTCTCGGCAGCGCCCCGCGCGGGCGCTTCTCCACCCAGACGCTGACGACGGCGAGCAGCATGCCCAGCCCGAGCTGGTCCATGAAGCCGGGCAGCGCCGAGAGGACCGCCGCGGGGAACAACAGGGTGGCCCGTACCGAGTGGGAGTACACGAGCACGGCGCTGTAGGCGACGCTGCCGACCACCAGCGCCGAGACGGCCCAGAGCTCGGTTCGCAGCCGTCCCTCGAAGTCGCGCCCGGGCATCCGCCGCATGAGCCCCGCCCAGAGCGGCAGCGAGGCGTAGAACGCGACCTCGACGCAGAGGGTCCAGGCCTGCGGGATCACGCCGGCGCCACCGTAGTAGAGCTGGAGGAAGCCGAAGTTGCGGACCACCTCGCGCGAGCTCCAGAGGTCGGAGCCGAGCCATATGGCGATGACCGCGAGGGCGACCCAGAAGGCCGGCACGACCCGGAGGAACCGCCGCCAGCCATAGGCGCGGGCCGAGACGGGCGGGAGGTCGAGCAGACGGGCCCTGACGAAGGGCCGGTAGAGCAGGAAGCCCGAGATCGCGAAGAAGATGCTGACGCCGGCGCCCGCCTGCGCGATGTAGGGCAGGAGGACCGAGTTCGAGCTGAACATGCCTGCGAAGTACGCGGCGTGGAGGGCCAGCACCGACAGCGCCGCGATCGCGCGTAGCGAGTCCACCAGCGGGAAGCGCTCCGCCCTGACGTTCATCAGACTCTCCGCCGATG
>JAXDIC010000011.1:0-15212 GCA_034664185.1 Thermoleophilaceae bacterium | reverse complement strand
AAGCGGCCGGAGGAGCTGGCCTACTTCGTCGCCCCACCCAAGCCCAGCCCGGTGTCCGGCGAGCGCAGCAACTATGCGATGTCGGCGCCGGCGTTCGCGCCCGCGCGCGGCGAGATCTGGTACACGGACGGCAACAGCGGGTTCTACTCACTGCGGGTGGACAAGGGCGTGTGGCCCTTCCCCGCCGGCTCCGGGCCCGCGGGCACCAGCCCCGGCGCCTGCCTGCGGCCGTCCCGGGTCGCCTTCAAGCTGCACCGCGTGCCGGGCACTCGCATCGTCGGCGTCGACGCCTTCGTGAACGGCAAGCACACCGTCCACCGGTCCGGCCACGACATCAGGCGGCTGGTGCTGGCGGGCATGATCCGCACCGGCCATCTCAAGGTGCGGATCGTGGCCACGCACAGCACGGGGGCCAAAGTCGTCAGCATTCGCAGCTGGAACGGGTGCAAGAAGGGCAGGCCGCGCCTGCGCGTCATCCGCCGGCCGTAGTCGCGGCCGTCAGCTCATTCGCCGGTAGCGCCAGACGCAGAGGGGGATGAACACCAACAGCAGGCCGCCGATCCAGGCCGCGGCGCCGCCCAGCGAGCCCGGCACACCGCCGTCGAGCGCGTAGGAGCGGGCGGCGTTGGCCGTCAGCGTGACCGGGCTCAGCTTGGCGAACGTCTGGAGCCAGTCCGGCATGGTCGAAACCGGCACGAACACCGAGCTGGCGAACACCAGCGGGAAGATGGCCACGAAGCCGGCCGACTGCGCGGCCTCGGCGCCGCGCACGGCCAGGGCCACGAACGCGAAGATCCAGCTGAGGGCGAAGCCGAACGCCGCCACCACGGCCACCGACGCCAGCGCGTCCAGCACCCCCGCGTGGAAGCGGAAGCCGATCACGTAGCCCACGGCGATCATCAGCCCGAGGATCAGGACGTTGCGCACCAGGTCCGCCACCGTTCGCCCGAGCAGCACGGCCGAGCGCGCCATCGGCATCGAGCGAAAGCGGTCGACCACTCCACGCTCCAGGTCCTCGGCCAGGCCGACCGCCGTCTGGGTCGCGCGGAAGGCCACCGACTGCACGAAGATGCCGGGCAGAAGGAAGTCGATGTACTTGACACCGTGCAGCGAGCCGCGCACCGCCCCGCCGAACACGTACGAGAACAGCAGCACGAACATGATCGGCTGGATCGTCGAGAAGATCAGCAGCTGAGGCTGGCGGATGAAGTGCAGCAGGTTGCGGCGGGTCACCACGCGGGCGTCGCTCAGCGCCGAGCTCACGGTGCGGAGCGAGGGACGCTCGAGCCGCAGCAGCCGCCTGCGCCCGTCGTGATCCACGCCGCCGTCCAGGGCCGCCGTACCAGTCGTGCTCGCGGCGGCCGCCGCGGCCGCCCGCGGCGCGTCTCCGTTCTCGCTCGGCGGCGCACCCGTGAGCTGGAGGAACACGTCGTCCAGCGTCGGGCGCCGCAGCGCCAGCTCGCTGACGCCGACCCCCGCCTCGCGCATCGCGTTGGCGGCCTCCTCGATCAGCTCGAGCCCATCGCGCGGGGCGGGCAGCGTGAGCTTGTCCGCACGGTCGCCGGGCTCCGGCTCGCCGCATCCGACGCCGGCGAGCACCAAGAGCGCCTGGTCGCGCTGGGCGGCGCTGGTCAGCTCGACCTCGAGGATCTGGCCCCCCACGCGGTCCTTCAGCTCGTTGCCGGTGCCCTCCGCGATCACCCGCCCGTGGTCGATCACGGCGATGCGGTCTGCCAGCTCGTCGGCCTCCTCCAGGTACTGGGTCGTGAGCAGGAGCGTGGTGCCCTCGCGGACCAGGTCCCGCAGGATCGCCCAGATCTGGTTGCGACTGCGCGGATCCAGGCCCGTTGTGGGCTCGTCGAGGAACAGGATCCGGGGGCGCGTCAGAAGGCTTGACGCCAGGTCCAGCCGGCGGCGCATGCCGCCCGAGTAGGTGCGCGCCGGGCGGTCGCCGGCGTCGGCCAGGTCGAAGCGCTCCAGGAGCTCGGCTGCTCTCCGCCGCGCGTCCTCCCGCGAGAGGCGGAACAGGCGGCCGAACATCTCCAGGTTCTCTCGCCCGGTCAGGATCTCGTCGACCGCGGCGAACTGCCCCGTCAGCCCTAGCGTCTCACGAACGGCCGGCGCCTCGCGCACCACGTCCCGGCCGAAGACATGCGCGTGCCCGGCGTCCGGCGCGAGCAGGGTAGCCAGCACGCGTATCAGCGTCGTCTTTCCGGCGCCGTTCGGACCGAGCAGCCCGAAGACCGTCCCCTCGGCCACATCGAGGTCCACCCCGGCCAGCGCCACCGTCGCGCCGA
This sequence comes from Thermoleophilaceae bacterium, assembly GCA_034664185.1. GTDB lineage: Bacteria > Actinomycetota > Thermoleophilia > Solirubrobacterales > Thermoleophilaceae > AC-37. The sequence continues at coordinate 12,915 of JAXDIC010000011.1, read as the reverse complement.
AGCGCTTGGTCACCCCCTCCACGTGGACGGCGGGAGCGGGCAATGGTGGAGTCGCCATGCCCCGGCGACGATACTCGCCTGGATGCTATAGTTAAGTGAATGCTTAACCAATCGCCCCCACTCGATCTGCTGTTCCAGGCGCTGTCGGACCCCAGCCGGCGCACCATGGTGGAGCGGCTCAGCCGCGGACCGGCCTCGGTCAGCGAGCTGGCCAAGCCGCTCGCCATGTCCCTGCCGGGCGTGGTCCAGCACCTCCAGGTGCTGGAGGCCAGCGGCCTGGTCCGGTCGGAGAAGGTCGGGCGGGTGCGCACCTGCCGCATCCAGCCGGAGGCGCTGACCGCCGCCGGGCACTGGATCACCGAGAGGCGGACGAGCTGGGAGCGCCGCCTCGATCGGCTTGGCGACTATCTCGCCGAGCCCATGGAACAACCCAAGACCAAGAGGAGCAAGTCATGAGCGAACGATCCGTAACGCACGACACCTTCGTCATCGAGCGCAGCTACGAGGCCTCCCCGGCGCGGGTGTTCGCAGCCTTCGCCGACCCCGAGGCCAAGGCCAGCTGGTTCGCGGGGCCCGAGGAGTGGGACGACGGCGCATCCGAGTTCGACTTCCGTGTCGGCGGGCGGGAGGTCGCCCGCGGCGGTCCGAAGGGCGGCCCGGTGCACACCTACGACGCCGTCTACCGGGACATCGTTCCCGACGAGCGCATCGTGACCACCTACGAGATGTTCATGGACGAGACGCGGATATCGGTCTCCGTCGCCACCTACGAGTTCAAGCCCGAGGGCGACGGCACGCGGCTGGTGCTGACCGAGCAGGGCGCCTTCCTCGACGGCCACGACAACTCGGCTCAGCGCGAGCAGGGAACGAACGGCCTGCTCGACGCGCTCGGGAACCACCTCCAGCGGGAGTCCGCCACCGCCTGAGGCAGGACGGGGGCCCGCCTGGGCGGGGCCCCTCGCCGCCGCGTCCGCCTAGACGCCGCCCTTGACCACGCCGATGGTGTGGCCCTCGGGGTCCTTGAACTCGCCCAGCTCGATCTCCGTCCCGGGAACCTTGTCGGGACCCCAGCTCCGCGACCCGCCGAGGCTCTCGGCCTGCGCCAGCGCCGCGTCCACGTCGGGCACCTCGACGTAGAAGGTGACAGAGCCCTCGGAGCCGTCCGGCGTCCCGCCGATGCCGCCGCCGATCCCCACGCCGTCGGGCGAGAGGTTGCCCTCGCGCTGCACGATCCCGTAGCCCGCCGGGTTGTTGGTGTCGATCTCCCACCCGAACAGCTCGGAGTAGTAGCTCCGGAGCTTCTCCGCGTCCTTGCCGGTCACCTGGAAGTGGACCACTGGCTGTCCCATGCTCGTTCCTTTCCGCGCCGGCATGGCCGCCGCCGGTTATTACGAGGTCATCCTAAGACGGCGGGACGGCCGGAAACTCATCGCGGGTCGGGGGCGCGGCGATGAGTTTCGCGCCCGCCAGCCGTCTACAGGTCCAAGGAGAAAGGAGCTCCACTGCCCCAGCGACCGCTTCCCGACCCGGGCGCCGGCGTCCTGGTGGTCGGCCCGGTCACGCGGGACGACGTGCCGGCGCTGTGCCAGCGCCTGCGCGTCATCGCCGACAGGAGCGGCGCGGACGGGGTCGCATGCGACGTGCGCGCGCTGGTCGCCGACATCGTCGGTGTCGAGGCGCTGGCCCGCCTGCAGCTGACGGCGCGGCGGCTGGGATGCGGCGTCAGGCTGCGCCACCCCTCGCGCGAGCTGGAGGAGCTACTCGACCTCTGCGGCCTGGGCGGGGTGCTGGCCGGCGACGGGCCGCTGGTCGGGCCGATCCGGCAGGCCGAAGAGCGGAAACAGGCGGGCCGTGTCGAGGAAGGAGCTGATCCCGGCGATCCGCCCCCCTGAGACCTCGATCACCTGGAGCGCCCATGGCTCGAAGCTGCCGCCGGGCCCGCTCGGCCGGTACTGCCCGAAGGCCGGCATGCCGTTGGCGGTTGCCGGCAGCAGGCGCGAGCCGCGGCACTCCGAGCCGGTCCCGAGGAACCAGCCGCGGATGTCCAGGCGCCCCTGGAGCCACAGCTCGTGCGGCGGCATCGACAGGATCGCGTCCTCGTGCAGCAGCGAGACCAGCGACTCCATGTCGTACTCCTCGAACGCGTTGACGTAGCGGTCGAGCAGCGCCCGCTGCGCCTCGTCCATCGGCGGGGAGGCGTCGGTGGAGCTGAGGTCGCTGGCGTCGAGCGTGGCCCGCGCTCGCTGGAGCGCGCTGTTGACCGACGCGACGCTGGTGTCCAGGAGCTCCGCCACCTCAGCCGCCTTCCAGCGCAGGACCTCGCGCAGGATCAGCACCGCGCGCTGGCGGGCGGGCAGGTGCTGGAGCGCGGCCACGAAGGCCAGGCGCAGCGTCTCGCGTGCCATGGCCAGCTCGGCGGGATCGCCGTCGTCCGGCAGGACGCGGCCGTCCGGAATCGGCTCGAGCCAGGTGGCCTCGGGAAGCGTCGCCAGCGTGCCGTCGATCGTGCCCGCCGGGCTCAGGTCCATCGGCCGGGCGCGGCGCTCCCTGCCGTTCAGCATGTCGAGGCAGACGTTGGTCGCTATGCGATAGAGCCACGACTTGAGCGCCGCCCGGCCCTCGAAGCGCTCGTAGCCCCGCCACGCTCGCAGCATCGTCTCCTGCACGGCGTCCTCGGCCTCGAACGCCGAGCCGAGCATGCGGTAGCAGTAGCCGGTCAGCTCCGAGCGATGCTGCTCCAGCCGCTGCTCCAGCTCGGCGGGCATGCGGGCGGCGGTCGTGCTCGAGCTCGGCATCGGCCGCATACTATGGCGCGCGGTTCTCAACGGAGAGGAAAGAGATGCACGCACGAGTGGCGACGTTCGAGGGGGGCGACCCCGACCAGGTACGGCAGTCGGTCAACGAGATCAGGGAGCGTTCGAGCTCCGGGCCGCCGGAGGGCGTCCCCGCGGTCGGGTTCCTGCTGCTGCACCAGCCGGCCGAGGGCAAGGTGCTCGCGATCGGCCTGTTCGAGACCGAGGAGGACCTCCAGAAGGGAGACGCGACCCTGAACTCGATGGAGCCGCCGGTGGCCGGCGGGATGGGTCAGCGCGGCGCGGTCGAGATGTACGAGGTGGCCGCCAAGATCGACCTCTGAGGCTTCGCCGGCGCCGGCCTCAGTGCTCGTGCAGCGGCGCGTAGACGCTGGCCACGGCCTTGTCGAAGGCCTCCTCGTCGGTGGCCACGTGGGGCGCGGACGCCCCCTCGCCGAAGCGCAGGTATAGCGCCGGCACCACGAACAGGTTGAGCAGGGTGGAGGTGACGAGCCCGCCCAGGATGACCAGCGCCATCGGGTGCTCGATCTCCTGACCGGGCTTGTCGCCCGTGATGGCCAGCGGCAGCAGCGCCAGGCCGGTCGCGGTCGCGGTCATCAGGATCGGCCTGAGCCGCTCGCGCGCGCCGCGAATCACCAGGCCTACGCCGAACGGCTCGTCCTCGTACCGCTCCAGGTGCTGGAAGTGGGTGATCATCATGATCCCGTTTCGAGCCGCGATCCCGAGCACCGCGTAGAAGCCGATCAGGCCGCCCAGCGAGATGGTGCCCGGCCCCACGGACGCCGCCAGCAGTCCCCCGACGAGCGCCATCGGCAGGGTGAGGAACAGGAGCATGGCCAGTCGCCAGCCCCTGAATGCGGCCTGGAGGAGCAGGAACGTGATGACCATCGCGCCGATCGCGAGCACCAGCAGCCGCTTCTGCGCCTTCTGCCGCTCGGCCGCCTCCCCGAGGAGCGTTGCGTGGTAGCCCAGCGGGAACGTGACCCGGGCGAGCTTGCGCTTGACGTCGGCCACGACGCTCCCCAGATCGCGGCCCGAGATGTTGCCGCCAACGTCGATCCGCCGCGAGTCGTTCTCGCGCCGGATGTCGCTGGGGATCGGGGTGAGGCGGACGTCGGCCACGCGTCCCAGCGGGACCCTTCCGCCACGCGGCCGCGGAACGTCGATCGGGAGCCGCATCAGATCGGTCATGTTGCGGCGTGTCTGCGGCGTGCTCCATACCGCCACCCCATAGACCTTGCCGGCGCGGAAGATGTCGCCCACCTCCTCGCTGGCGATCATCGTGGCCGCGGCCCTGCGCACGTCGCCGGGCTTCAGGCCGTAGCGCCGGGCCACCGGAAGCTTGACCCTCACGCGCACCTGCGGGACGTTCTGCTGTGGGTCCGGATGCACGTCGACCAGCCCGGGTATGGACTGGAGCTCCGCCGTGACCTTCGCGGCCTGGCGCCGGAGGACGTCCAGGTTCTGGCCGAAGATCCGCACGACCACCGCCTCGGTCGACCCGGCCAGCACCTCGTCGATGCGCTCGCGCAGGTAGGTCTGGACGTCGTGCGAGATGCCGGGGTTCTGGGTCTCGATCCGGCGGATCGAGCTGAGCGTGCGCCCGTAGTCGGCGCTCTTGGACATGCTCACCCAGTTCTCGCCGAAGTTCGGTCCGGCGATCTCCTCGCCCAGGAACGCCTGGCCGATGTGCGACCCGAAGTGGTCGACGCCCGGCACGGCCAGGATCTGCCGGCTGGCCCGGGTCACGATCCGGGTCTGTTCCGTGATCGACGTGCCCGGCTTGGTGATCCAGTGCATCAGGAACCCGCGTTCCCTGAACGTCGGGAACAGGTCCTGACCGAGCCCGGGAAGCGCCGCCAGGCCCGCCAGTGCGACGACCCCCACCATGAGGTACGCCACGCGCGGCCTCTGGACCACGCGCGCGAGGAGCGCCCCGTAGCGGTCCTTGAGCCAGCGCACCCCTGCGTGCTCGGAGCGCTTCAGGGAAGCCTTGTTCAGGAGGATGAGCGCCAGGGCGGGCGTCAGCGTCAGCGCGATGACCATCGACGCGAGCACGGCGATCGAGTAGGAGAGCGCCAGCGGCCCGAAGAACGCGCCCGACAGGCCGCCCACGAACACCACGGGGAGGACCGCCACGACGTTGATGAGCGTCGCGTAGAGGATGGCGCTGCGCACCTCCAGCGAGGCCGCCAGGACCAGCGGCGCGATCGAGATCGGGCTACCCCGCTCGCGGCGCACGCGCAGGCGCCGCACGATGTTCTCGGTGTCGATGATCGCGTCGTCCACCACCACCCCCACCGCGACCGCGAAGCCAGCCAGGACCAGGGTGTTGATCGTCGTGCCGAAGAGGTCCAGCACGATCGTGGCCGCCACCAGCGAGAGCGGGATCGTGACCAGGCTGATGAACGCGGCCCGCCACTCGAGCAGGAACGCGATCAGCACGAGGACCACGAGGGCGCAGCCGATGATCACGGCCAGGGTGAGGTTGTGGATGGCCAGCTCGATGAAGGTCGCCGGCCGGAAGATCTTCGTGTCGATGTGAATCCCGGGGAGCCCCGGGCGCAGCTGGTCGATCGCGTGATCGACCCCGCGCGTGACGGCCACCGTGTTGGCGCCCGGGAACTTCTCAATGACCATCAGCAGGCCGGGCCCGCTGTTCACCACGGCGTCGCCGATGAGCGGCGGATGGCCATACGTCACGTTCGCGATGTCGCCGATTCGCAGCGTACGGCCGCCCTGCTTTCCGACCGGGACCTGGGCCAGATCCCGCGGCCCGACGATCGGCAGGCTGGCGCGCACCGGGATCCGCTGGCTGTTGCTCTCCAGGAAGCCGCCCGTTCCGACCACCGCTCCGGTGGAGAACCGCAGCAGCCCGTTGTCGAGCGCGTCGGCGGTCACCCCCATCGCCTGCTTGAGCGTCACGCCGTGCTTCTGCATCAGCGGCGGGCTCGTCTGAACCTCGAGGACCTTGGGCTTCTCGCCCCAGATCGCGACGTTGGCCACGCCGGCCACCCGCAGGAGGCGCGACCTGATCCTCCAGTAGGCGGTCATGGAGAGGTCCTCCCGCGAGAGCGTGCGCGAGGACAGCCCGATGGCCATGATCCGGCTTGTGGCCGAGACGGGCGGCGTCATGCTCGGCGTGGTCACGAAGGTCGGCAGCTGCGTGGCCGCGGACTGCAGGCGCTCCTGCACGAACCGCCGCGCCTGGAGCAGGTCCGTCCCGGGCCTGAACAGCAGCGTGATCGCCGAGAGCTGCGGGACCGACTCGGATCGAACGGTCTCGACGTTGGGCACGCCGCTGAGCCCGTTCTCGAGCGGGACGGTGACCAGCTCCTCGACCTCCGCCGAGGAGAGCCCCAGCGCCTCGGTCTGGACCTGCACCTGCGTGGGCGCGAACTCGGGGAAGACGTCGAGCTTCTGGTTGCCCAGCTGCTGGGTGCCGAAGTACACCAGCGCCGCGGCGAGCCCGATGACGAGGAAGCGGAACCGCAGTGCCGACGCGACGATCAGCCGCATCGGCTCACCCTCCCTTAACCCCTGTCTCGGCGCCGAACAGCTCGTCGGCCCCCACCACGACCACCGCGGTGCCGGCAGTCGGGCCCTGCTTCAGGATCGCCGTGTTGCCCGCGATGTGATCGATGCCGATCGGATGGCGGATGTACACCCGCGCGGCGGGGCTCGTGTAGACCGACGGGGCGCCGTTCGCGTCGTACAGCACGGCGGCGTAGGGGACGACGACCATCCGAGCGCCGCCGGGGCCGGCCGTGGCGCTGGCCGGGGCGGTCTGGACCCCGATTCGGGTCGCGGCCTCGGGCGTGACCACCAGGCGCTTGAGCGGCGTTCCCGCGATGGGAAAGATCCGCACCGGCGTGGGGCCCGTGTTCTCCTCTCCCGACCCCCCGCAGCCCGAGGCCCCCAGGGCCGCGAGAGTCAGTGCGGCGGCAATCGATCCCCTGGCTCGTCCCATCGCTACGCCTCCCTCGTTTCGCGCGGACCGGTGTCGGGGCGCGTGCGCCCGGCCTCCAGTGGTGTCGCCCCCTTCGGAATGGCGGCCCCGAAGGCCAGGCAGATGGCCGGGACGACGAGCAGGTTGACCACCGTCGCCGTCACCAGCCCGGCCAGGGTGACGACGGCCAGGGGCTGCGTGATCTCGTTGCCGGCCGCGTTGCTGGCCAGCGCGAACGGGAGCAGCGCCAGCGCGGTGGTGACCGCCGCCATGGTCGTCGGGGCGAACCGATCCAGCGCCACCTTCATGGTCAGGTCCGCTCCGGCCACCGCTCCCCGCTTCCGCTGGGCGACCTGGATCAGGCTGACCAGCGCCACGGCCGGGCGGACGGTCAGCCCGATCACCGCGAGCAGGCCCGCCATCGCCCCGAGCTGGTTGAAGCCCTCGCCGGCGAGGGCCGCGATCACCCCGCCCACCGTGGACAGGGGCACGGTCAGGAAGACCACGAACGCCAGCGCCCAGCTGGCGAACGCCGCCTGGAGGAGCAGGAGAACCGCGATCAGCGCCGCGATGAGGACGACCACGAAGCGCCCATGCTCCGTGCCGTTCTCCACGGTGCCGGTCGGCACGCTGTCCGGACTGGAGCTCAGCACCTCGGCGTGGTACTCCAGCGGGAACGCCATGCCCTTCAGGCTGCGCCGGACGTCGGCTCGGACCGACGCCGTATCGCGGTTGCCCGTGTCCGCGCGGACGTCGACGAAGCGCGAGGTCGCGTCGTGCGGGATGTCGACCGGGTCGGCGGCGATCCGGACGCTGGCGATGTCGCGCACCGGCACCGTCCCGCCGGCGGGGCTGTCGATCAGGAGGTTGCGCACGCTGTCCACGTTCTGCGAGGTGGCGGGCACGCCCCGGACCACCACGTCGAAGACCTTCTGCCGCTCGAAGAAGTTCCCGACGGTCAGACCGGATGTGAGGGTGGCGAGTGCGCGCCGCACGTCGCCGGGCTTGATCTTGTGGCGGAGCGCCTGGGCGAGGTTGACCCGGAGCTGGAGCGTCGGCTGCTGGATCGGCACCCCCTCGACCCGCGTCTGCCCAACTCCCGATATGCGTCCGACCGTCGACGCGACCCGCGTCGCCTCACGGCGAAGGACGCCGTAGTCGCTCCCGTAGAGGCGCACGTCCACCGAGTTGCTCGGGCCCTCCAGCACCCCGGCGCTCCTGGCGTCCTCGTAGGTCGTCACATCGCTGTGGAGGCCAGGCGTGCCGTCGGTCACCCCGTGGATTCGTTCCAGGGTCCTGTCGTAGTCGGCCCCTGATGCGATCCGGATCCAGATCTCGCTGGCGTTGGTGGCCACGAGCCGATCCGAGCTGACGGCTCGACCGACGTCCGCGCCCACGCTTCGGATCCCCGGTATCGCCCGAAGCTCGGCCGACGCCCGCCTGGTGATCCGGTCCATCTCCGGGAGCGAGGTGCTCGGCGTCGCCTCCCAGCGAACCAGGACGTCGCGATCCTGGAACGACGGGCGGTCGGGCTCCTCGAGGAACGGCACGACCACGAGGCCGGCGAGCCCCAAGGCCCCCAGGAGGAGCAGCACACGGGCGGGCGTGTGGATGGTGCGCCGCAGCAGGGCCGCGTAGCCCAGACGGAGCCGCCCCCCCAGACCGTCCCCTCGGCGTGCGCGAGGAGGCCTCCCGAAGAGCAGAACTCCCAGAGCCGGCGTGACCGTCAGGGTGACCACCATCGCCGCGAGCACCGCCAGCCCGAAGGCGAGCGCCAGCGGGTGCACGAACGTGGCGGCCGGGCCCGTGGCGATCACGAGCGGCGCCACGGTGACCAGCACGATCAGCGTCGCGTACGCAACCGGGGCGCGGATCGCGGACGAGGCGTCGAGCACCAGAGTCGCGGTCGACTCCTCGCTCCCCTCGGCCCTGCGGTCGCGGACCGTGCGCGCGATCTCCTCGCTGGCGGCGATCGCCTGGTCCACCACGATCCCGACCGCCATCACGAGACCCGCCACGACGAGTGCGTTGACGGTGTAACCCAGGGCGTCCAGCGCCCAGACGGCGGCCAGGAGCGACAGCGGCACGGTCAGGACGCTGATCGCCACCGCCCGCCACTGGCGGAAGAAGGCGACCAGGGCCACGATCACGAGCCCGAGAGCGACCAGGGCCAGGACACCGAGGTCGTGCGTCGCACTGTGGATGAACGAGGCGGGCTGGAAGACTCCGGGGTCGACGTTGACGCCCGGGAGCCCGGGCTTCAGCTCGTTGAGGGCGGCCTTCACGGCGCGCGTCACTTCCACCGTGCTCGTGCCCGGCCGCTTGTCCACCGCCAGCAGCAGGCCCGGGCCGCCGTTCACGATCGCGTCGCCGATCAGCGGCTGGTGGCCGTCGACCACCGCGGCCACCGAGCCCAGGCGGACGCCCTTGGTGCCCTCGACCGGGACCTGGGCGAGATCCACGGGCTTCGAGAGGGGGAGCTCGTGCCGGATCGACAGCCGCTGGTTGGGGCCATCGATGAAGCCCCCGGTGCCCGGCGTCGACGCGTGGAGGTAGGTGAGCGGCGACACCAGCTGGGCGTCGCCCGCGGTGCTCACGATCTGGTCGAGCGTCAGCTTGCTCGCGCGTAGCCGGTTCGGGTCGACCATGACCTGGATCTGCCGATCCCGCTGGCCCCAGATCGCGACGTTGGCCACTCCTGGCACCCCGAGCAGACGCGGCACGATCGTCCAGCGTGCGAGGATCGAGAGGTCGGGCAGTGCCTGACTCCTCGAGGACAGCCCGATCATCATCACCCGGCTGGTCGTGGAGACGGGCTGGAGCATCTGCGGCGGGGCGGCCACGTTGGGCAGAGCGGCCGTCCTGGTGAGCTGCTCCTGCACGAGCGCGCGCGCGTCGAGGATGTTGGTCCCGCTCGGGAAGATCAGCTCGATCCGGGAGACGCCGGCGATCGAGTCGGAGTGGAGGGTCTTGACTCCCTTGATGCCGCTGAGCAGGAAGTTCTCCATCGGCACCGTGATCAGCGACTCGACCTCCGCGGCGGACAGGCCGAGGCTCTCGGTCTGGATCTCCACCCTGGGGGGTCCGAGCTCGGGGAGCACGTCCACCCGCGTCTGATTGAGGTTCACGGCGCCGAGGATCGTCAGCACCGCGGCCGCCGGAATCAGCAGCAGCCGGAACCTGACGCTCCCCGCGACGAGCCAGCGAAGCATTTCCTATGCGCCTATCCCACGCGCGCAACCTGCACGGGCGTCCATCCGGTGCCGTCCCCCGAAACCGCGAATTGTCGGTGCGCCGTCGTCCGGCGCAGCCCTCCATCCCGGGGATCCAGTACCCCGGCCTCGCGCACCCTAGCTGGATGGGGGCAATTTCGCTAGGGGGATGTGGCAGGTTTCGCTACGGCGCTCCGATGCGGTGCACCTTCGCAATCGTCTTGTGATGGCGGATCAGCTGCGCGACGATCTTCAGCCTCCCCAGCTGGAGACCCGTCGGGACCTGGAGGCGGCACGTGAACCGGCGGCCCTTCGGCGTTCTTGCCGAGCATGAGCCCAGCCGGTGCCTGTCGATGCGCGCACCCAGGCGCACGACGCCCGCCCGCTTTGGCGTGACGCTCGCCGCGAGCATCCGGCCCTGGAGCGCCGTGTCGATGGACCCCAGGATCCCCTTGGACCTGCCGGAGCCCTTGGTGCCCGGCGACGGTCCTGGTGGCGGCAGCAACACGATCTTGAGGACGCGCTGGTCGTGCGCGCCCGACGCGCTGCGAGCGGCGATCGTCACCTGCCCAGCAGGTGGAGTCGCGGACGGAGCCGTGTAGAACCCGGTCGGGCTGATCCAACCCGCGGTCGGGCTGCCGCCATCGACGCCGTCGACGCTCCAGGTGACCCCGGGAAGGTCGTTGGTCACGGTCGCGTGCAGCTGCGTTCCGGTGCCCGTCTGCAGGACCGTCGGCGCGTTGTCGATCGCCACCCTCGGGAACGGCCCGGCGGCGACGCTCAGGGCGACTGTGGCGGTGCCCGGGTGGATCGGATACGGGCTCGTCGAATCGGTCGCCTCGTACGTGAACTGGTCGGGCCCGCTGTAGCCCCTGGCCGGCGTGTACGTGACGGTGGGCCCCGAGAAGCTCGTTCCGCTCGCCACATTCAGGGTCCCGTGTGCGGGAGGGGTCGCGATGCGGAACGCCCGGGCGCCCGGAGAGCCGTACGTGGTGGCATCGAGCGTGATCTGCTGCGACTGGCCGTATGGCGCGTCCGGGGCGGTGATCGCCTTGGCCACGTAGCCGGGGATCGTGACCATGCTGGCGGACCAGGCCGGAGCGTTGGTCTCGTTGCTCTCGTGGACGACGTTCGTCGGATCCACGTCCTCGCGCAGCCAGTAGCGCCCCGGCTGCACGTCGGACACCACCACCCACTGGAGAGACAGGCTGCTGTAGTAGACGTCGCGCCAGCCCGCCGAGACGCCCTCCCAGAGGGACAGGGCGCTGGGCGTCTTCCACTGGCAGAAGTTGCGGCCGTTGGCATCCGTGTAAACGGCGGACGACGGCCCGACACTGTCGACGTGTGTCGAATCATCGAGGCAGAAACCGACCTTCTGCGCGGGCGCGACCTCTGCTGTCTTTCCCTGGTTCCAGAGCGAATAGCGCGCGATGTTCTGGAGGTGCCAGTGCTGGTGCCCGTCCGCGTTCGAGTAGAACAGCTGCGTGGTGGACGGCATCTGGTCGTCGCGGTAGCTGCCGTCGGTGCGGTAAACGCGCTGGATCGGCGTCATCGGATCCGTCGTGCTGGCGCGGGAGCCGCGCACCTCGAGCGCCCCGGGGCCCGCGTTGTGGACGTAGCCGTCGAAGCGCAGCAGCAGGTCGTGGCCACCCGGGGGACTGGAATACGAGTAGTAGTCGAGGCTGGCGCTGTCAGGCGGGTCGGCCACGAGGTTCGGGAGGACGTCGCTGGGCGCAGCGGCGCGCGCGGGCTGGCCCGCCAGCGCTACTGCGCAGGCGACCACGGCAACGAGTGCGAACGCCCCTGCGGCGAGCAGGCGCGGAATCCGTTCCACACCGCAAGTGTGCCATCTGGCTGCTGGCCGGGTGTCCCCTAGAGGTCGATACGCAGGAGCCGCAGGAGCGTCTTGGCAAGACGACCCCTCGCCGACACCGCGCCGGTGCGCATATAGGTCGGCTGGGGACGGGCCCCGAGGCCGAGCTTGAACTCGGTCACCCGCCGGGTGGCGGGATCCTCGCCGGCGAGGTTGATGCCGCCCATGTCGTACCACTCGCAGCCGGCGGCCCTGCACCAGAGCATGTCGTGCCAGTGCAGGTACCTGTTGGCCCGACCGATCATGTTGCGTTCGGCGCTGTCCCTGTAGCTGCGGAAGTGGGAAGCCGAGTACAGAAGGAGGGCGCGCCCCGAAGCGACCGCGTACGCATGCCAGGCGAGCGGCGGCATTCCCTCATGGCTGACCCGCGAGATGACCAGCATGCCGCTGTCGGCCATCGCGTACAGCCGGGGCCGGAATATCGGCCGCAGGGACTTCGATGTCGCGAACTGGTCCCAGTAGTCCGTGAAGGTGGCGACGAGCTCGGGCGTCGGCGACTCGAACGTCTCGACGTGCAGCCGGTCGCGCCTCATGGCCCGGCGAATCTTGTAGCGCGTGTTCCTGCCCATCGCTTGAAGGAGCTCGTCCTCGGGAAGCGTCAGGTCGATGCTCAGCATGTTGCGCCGGCTCCACGCGCTGTCGGACGTGGGCCGGGGAACCGCCACGAGCCGGAGCAGATCAGCCGCCGGCAGCGGCTCCGGCAGCTCGTCGACGAAGTAGAGCTCGGCGATCTCCAGCCCACCTCGGCGGTAGTGGACGATCCGGTTCGACGTCGGCGCCGGCCCGGCAGACACCCGGATCCCTGCTTGGCTGGCAGGCACCACCGCGCTGCCCTCCTGCCAGCCAGCCAGCGGAGCCGCGCGCCACGCTTCGGCCTTCTGAGCTGGAGGGCGCGTCATTCACGTAACCCTATTGAGCCGAAGTTGGGGCCGCAGGTCAGCTTGAATCGGCGCGGGCAAGTGACCGTCCTCCGATGCCCCCCATTCGGGGGGTTCAAGACATTTGAGTGCAGACCGATACAGGCCTGGGTTCTAGTCAGCATCGGTTCAAGGCAATTCGGGCAGGGGG
>JAXDIC010000002.1:0-21720 GCA_034664185.1 Thermoleophilaceae bacterium | reverse complement strand
GGCGCTTCCTGCCATCCGGGCAGCTTCGCCGGCCGCCCGGATGCTCCTGCCGGGTGACCGAGTGCCGTCAGGCGCGGAAGGCGGAGCGCCCCGGATACGCGGCGTCCGCGCCCAGCGCCTCCTCGATCCGAAGCAGTTGGTTGTACTTGGCCACGCGATCCGAGCGCGACGGCGCTCCGGTCTTGATCTGCCCGCAGCCGGTGGCCACGGCCAGGTCGGCGATCGTCGTGTCCTCGGTCTCGCCCGAGCGGTGCGACATGACCGCGGTGTAGCCGGCCTCACGCGCCATGCGGATGGAGTCCAGCGTCTCGGTCAGCGTGCCGATCTGGTTGACCTTGACCAGGATCGAGTTGGCCACGCCGGCGTCGATGCCCCGGCGCAGGCGCTCGGTGTTGGTCACGAACAGGTCGTCGCCCACCAGCTGCACGCGGTCGCCCAGCCGGTCGGTCAAGAGCTTCCAGCCATCCCAGTCCTCCTCGTCCATGCCGTCCTCGATCGAGAGGACCGGGTAGCGGCCGGCGATGTCGGCCCAGTAGTCGGCCAGCTCGGCCGACGACAGCGTGCGACCCTCGTGCTCCAGCTCGTAGGAGCCGTCGCCGAACACCTCGCTGGTGGCGGGGTCGAGCGCAATGGCGATGTCGTCCCCCGGGACGTAGCCGGCGGCCTCGATGCCCTCGATGAGCATCTGAAGGGCGGCCTCGTTGGACTCGAGGTCTGGCGCGTAGCCGCCCTCGTCGCCCACCAGCGTCGTCAGGCCGCGGTCGTGGAGCGTGCGGGCCAGCGCGTGGAAGACCTCCACCCCTGAGCGCAGGCCGTCGGAGAAGCTGGACGCCCCGACCGGGACGATCATGAACTCCTGGAAGTCGACGCTGTTGTCGGCGTGGGCGCCGCCGTTCAGGACGTTCATCATCGGCACCGGGAGCACGTGGGCCGCCTCGCCGCCCAGGTAGCGCCACAGGGTCATGCCCTCCTCGACGGCCACGGCCTTGGCGGCCGCCAGCGACACGCCGAGGATCGCGTTGGCCCCCAGGCGCGCCTTGGTGGGGGTCCCGTCCAGGTCGATCATCAGGCGGTCGAGGCCCTGCTGGTCGGCGGCGTCGTGGCCCGCCAGCGCCTCGGCCAGCTCGCCGTTCACGTTCGCCACCGCCCGCGTCACGCCCTTGCCCCCGAAGGCGTCGTCGCCGTCGCGCAGCTCCACCGCCTCGAACTCCCCGGTGGACGCGCCCGACGGCACGATGGCTCGCCCGGCGGCACCGGACTTGAGCGTCAGCTCCGTCTCGACCGTGGGGTTCCCGCGGCTGTCCAGCACCTGCCGCGCGTGGATCTGCGTGATCTCGCTCACCCGTCCTCACCCTCCATCTGGTCCTTGAACCTGTCTGCCGACGCGCGCAGCGCCAGCTCGGGATCCACCCGCAGCTCGCGCGCGAGCGCGACGGCGGCGAACAGCAGGTCGCCTATGGCCGCGAAGCGCTCGTCGCGTCCCACGCCGTCGTCCGCCGCCGCCCGCGCACGATCGGCCGCCGCGGCCGTCCGGGCCGGCGCCCCCTCGGGGGGCCAGTCGCGGCCGGCGCTGCCGGCGCGGCGCAGGAGCTTGCGCGCGTACAGGGGCCCGGGCAGCGTCTCGGGCACGTCGGCGAACAGGCCCGGGTCGCGGCCCTCCTCGCCGCGCTTGATCTCGTCCCAGTTGCGCAGCACGTCCGAGGCGTCCTCCACCTCCACCTCGCCGAACACGTGCGGGTGGCGCCGGATGAGCTTGGTGCGGCAGTGGTCGGCCACGGCCGCCATGTCGCCCGCCCCGCGCTCCTCCAGGAGCAGGGACAGGAAGTGGACCTGGAACAGGACGTCACCCAGTTCGTCGAGCAGCTTGGCGTCGTCGCCCGAGTTGGCCGCGTCGGCCAGCTCGTACGCCTCCTCGACGGTGTGCGGCACGATCGAGCGCTCGTCCTGCTCGCGATCCCACGGACATTCCGTGCGGAGCCGGCGGGTGATGTCGTCGAGGCGCTGGAGAGCCTCCGCCGGCTGGCCGGCGCTCACGGCGGCTAGGGCGCCTGCGGTGGCGCGCCCTGCTGGGGTGCGCCCTGCTGCGGCGCGCCTCCCTGCGGCGCGCCTCCCTGCGGAGCGCCCCCCTGCGGCGCGCCCTGCGGAGCCCCGCCCTGCGGAGCCCCGCCCTGCGGAGCCCCCTGCTGGCTGGGCGGCGCACCCTGCGGCTGGCCGGGCTGTCCCCCGCTGCCGGGTGGGGCGGTGGTGGGCTTGGGACCGTTCTTGCACTGGGTGGTCTTGAAGTCCGGGGCGCAGATGGTCTTGTCGCGGTAGCTCTTCTGGAAGTCCTTGACGAACGCGTTGAGCGCCACCTGCTGCGCCTGCGACTTGAGCAGGTTGCGGATGGTCTCGGTGGCCTGCGCCAGAGTCTGCTGGGTGGCGGGCGTGATCTTGGTGACCTGGAAGACGTAGTAGCCGAACTGCGTCTTGACGGGCCCCTGGATCTGACCCTTCTTGGCGCTGAAGATGGCGCTGTCGAACGCCTTCTCCTGCGTGCCCTTGGTGACCCCGGGCAGCTTGCCGCCCTGCGCCTTGGAGGCGGTGTCGACGGAGTACTTCTTGACGACGTCCTTGAAGGCCTTGTGCTTCTTGAGCTCCCCGAGTGCCTGCTTGGCCTTGGCCTGGGTCTTCGTGAGCACCACGAGCAGGTCGCGATTCTCGGGCTGGGCGAAGCGCTGCTTGTTCTTGTTGTAGTAGTCGCTGATCTGGGCCTGGGAGACGTTGCCCTTGCCCTCGACCACCTTGGCCTGGAGCTGGTTGGTCAGCATCGAGGTCTTGATCTGGAAGAGCAGGTCGGGCTCGGTGCGGCCGGAGGTCTGGAGGTACTTCTGGTAGTCGGCCTCCTTGGGGAACGCCTGCTTCTTCTGGTCCTGGAAGGTCTTCTGCACCTGGGCGTCGGTGACCTTGACGCCCTTGGCCGCGGCCTGCTGCTGCAGCCACTCTGCGGAGATCAGGAACTGCATCGTCTGCAGCTTGATCCCGTCGTAGGCCTGCTTGCACTGCGCGCGCAGCTGCGAGGTGGGCGGCTTCTGAGCGCCCGTGGGCACCGGCAGCTTGGCCTTGGTGGCGATGCAGTTGGTGAAGTTGGGCGGATCCGGGATGGCGGCTCCGGGCGAGCCCTGGGCCTGCTGCTTGGCCAGCGCGGTGAGCCAGTGGTTGAAAGTGGCCTTGGTGATGACCGTGTCGCCCACCTTGGCCACGGCGTTGGAGGGCACGCTGTCGCCGCAGCCGGCGACCGCCGCGGGCAGCGCTACGGCGGCGACGATCAGGGCAGTGGTGCGAAGGTGTCTTGGCACGGCGGAGTTATCTGAGTGGTGACGGTTGAGCGCGTATGAGCACCGGCCACGTGCTTCCTCCCCCTGGCCGGCGCGCGGCGCTGATGGTAGCGAAAGCCGTTGGCGGCGCTCACCTGTCGCCCCCGGCCGCCGCGGGGGCGCTCGCCACGCCCAGGATCAGCTCGGCCGAGGCGACCAGCGCGGCGAAGCGCTCGGCCGGCTCCTCGGGCATCCGGAGCACGACGGTGCTGCGCCCGGACTCGTAGACCGCCTCGGGCAGCTCGGCCCGCAGCTGCTTGACCGCGCCCGAGTCCAGCTCGATGGGAGCCACCCGCATCCGGCCGCCGTGGAAGTCGACGCTGCGCGCCCCCGCCCGGCCCAGCTTGATCCGCGCGTCCTGGAGCTTGATCAGGTTCTCGAGCGGATCCGGAACGGGGCCGAAGCGATCCTCCAGCTCCTCCCGGAGCACGATCAGCGTGGCGATCTCGCGGGCGCCCGCCACCCGGCGGTGGATCTCGATCTTGGCGGCCTCGTAGGGGACGTAGTCGCCGGGCACGAACGCGTCCACGGGCACGTCCACCCGCACCGGCTCGGGAGCCTCGTCGGCCGAGCTGCCGCCCAGCGCCGCCACCGCCTCGTCGAGCATGGCCACGTACAGCTCGAAGCCGACGGCCGCCACGTGCCCGGACTGCTCGTCGCCCAGCAGGTTGCCCGCCCCGCGGATCTCCAGGTCGCGCATCGCGATCTTGAAGCCCGAGCCCAGCTCGGTGTAGTCCGACAGCGTGGCCAGGCGCGCGCCGGCCTCCTCGGTCAGCGCCGCCGAGGAGTCGTAGAAGAGGTACGCGTAGGCGCGCTCCCGTGAGCGCCCGACCCGACCGCGGATCTGGTAGAGCTGCGCCAGTCCGAGGGTGTCTGCGCGCTCGACGATAAGCGTGTTGGCGGTTGGGATGTCCAGCCCGGCCTCCACGATCGTGGTGCACACCAGCACGTCCGCGCCGCCGCGCAGGAACTCCAGCATCACCTTCTCCAGCTCGCCCTCCGCCATCTGCCCGTGGGCCACCGACACGCGCGCCGTCGGGCAGATCGCCCGCACGCGCTCGGCGGTCTCGTCGATCGTGTCGACCCGGTTGTGCAGGAAGAAGGCCTGGCCGCCGCGCGCCAGCTCGCGTTCGATCGCCTGCTTGACCAGCTCCTCGTCGTACTCCCCGACGTAGGTGCGCACGGGACGGCGTCCCTCGGGGGGCGTCTCGATCACCGAGATGTCGCGCAGGCCGGCGAGCGACATCTGGAGCGTGCGCGGGATCGGCGTGGCCGAGAGCGAGAGCACGTCCACCCGCAGCCGCAGCTGGCGCAGCAGGTCCTTCTGCTTGACGCCGAAGCGCTGCTCCTCGTCCACGATCAGGAGCCCCAGGTCCTTCGGCCGGACGTCGCGCGAGAGCAGCCGGTGCGTGCCGATCAGGATGTCCACCTTGCCCTCCTGGAAGTCGCGCACCGCGGCGTTCGCGTCCTTGGTGGAGCGGAAGCGGGACACCACCTCAATCCGCAGCGGGAAGTCGCGCAGGCGCTCCGTGAAGGTGCCGTAGTGCTGCTGCGCGAGCACCGTGGTGGGGACCAGGAACATGACCTGCTTCCCGTCTGTGGCGGACTTGAACGCGGCCCGCAGCGCCACCTCGGTCTTCCCGTAGCCAACGTCGCCGCAGATCAGCCGGTCCATGGGGCGCGCCTCCTCCATGTCCGCCTTGACCTGCTCGATCGCGTCGAGCTGGTCGGGCGTCTCCTGGAACGGGAACGCGCGCTCGAAGTCCAGCTGCCAGTCGGAGTCCTGCGGGAACGCGTGGCCCGCGCGCCGGCGCCGCTCCGCGTAGAGGTTGATCAGCTCGCCCGCCAGCGCCTCCGCGGAGCGGCGGGCGCGCATCTTCATCTGCTCCCACTGCTTGCCGCCCAGCTTGGACAGCGGCGGGTCCGAGGCGTCGGCGCCCACGTAGCGGCTGATCTTGTGCAGCTGATCGCTGGGCACGAACACGCGGTCGCCGCCGCGGTACTCCAGCTCCAGGTAGTCGCGGGTCACGCCCCCGACGGTCTTCGTGTCGAAGCCGGTGAAGCGCGCGATGCCGTGGTCCTCGTGAACGACCGCGTCGCCCGCGCGCAGGTCGGTGAACGAGGCGATCGCCCGCGAGCCCGTTCCGGGGCCCGAGCGGCGCTCCGCGCGGCGGCGCCGGAGCAGCCGGTGCTCGGGGAGGATCGCCAGCTTCAGGCCCGGCGCCAGGAAGCCCTCGTGCAGGCTGGCCGCGGCGAAGGTCAGGCCCGGCTCGTGCGACGCCGGCTTGCCGTCCAGGAACGCGGCCCTCACCCGGGCCAGGTTGTAGGCGGCGCGCTCGGCCTCCCCGCGCCGCGTCCAGGCCACCACCGCCCGGTAGCCGGAGTTGACCAGCTTCTCCAGCTCGGGCTCGGCCTCGCGCAGCGAGCGTGCGGCGGTGTCCGCCCCCTGCGCGCGGAACTGGTGCGGCTGATCGCCCGAGATGCTGGACAGCCGCAGCGACGCGCGGCGCTCCAACGCTTCGCGCACGGCTTCGGGCGGGACGTAGAGGTGGTGGGCGTCGGCGTCGTGGAAGCTGGTCGACACGTCCTGCCACAGGTCGGCCAGCGAGGGCTCGATCTCCTCCTCCGCGGCGATCGCGACCAGCGCGTGCTCCGGCACGAGCGAGAGCAGCTCCAGGAAGCGGTCGACCGGCAGGAGCTCGGCGATGTCCGGCCGCTCGTCGGGATCGTCGTGGGCCGCGATCTCCGCCAGCTCGCGGTGCTCGGGCCCGATCTCGGCGGCCGGCGCGATCTCCACCCGCTCCGCCTCCTCCAGCGAGCGCTGGGTGAACGTGGAGAAGAACGTGAGCCGCTCGACCTCGACGTCGAACAGCTCGCAGCGCACGGCGCGCTCCTCGGTGGCCGGGTAGACGTCCAGGATGTCGCCGCGGATGGCGAACTGGCCGCGGTCATCGACCTGGTCCACCCGCTCGTAGCCGCAGGCAACCAGGCGCGCCGCTGTCTCGTCCAGGTCCACCAGCCCGCCGCGCTCGAGCGCGAAGCCGTGCGGCCGCAGCTCGGGGTCGGGCACCTTCTCGCAGAGGGCCGCGGCCGACGCGACGACCACCGCGGCGCCCGCCTCGGGCGGCGGGTCCAGGAGCGCGTCCAGGGCCGCCACGCGGAGACCGACGAGGTGCGGCGGCGGCGCCAGGTGCGACTCGTAGCGGACCCCGCGGGCGGGGTAGAGCCGAACGACGCGTGGGGCGAGGAACGCCTTGAGGTCCACGGCCAGGTCGCGCGCCGCGCGGTCGTCGCCCGCCACCACCAGCGCGGGACGGCCTGGCTCGGCGTCCAGCAGGGCTGCCAGCAGGTACGGCCGCATGCTCTGCGAGACGAAGGCCCGCTCGCCGGACCCGGGCACGGCGGCGTCGGCCAGCGCGGAGACGTCGGCATCCTCGTGGGCGTAGGCGAGCAGTGAACGGAGCGACATGGGCATGCGGAAGGACCGCGAACTGTGCGCGGCCCCGTCGCTTCCCAGTCTAGGCCCGGCGCGCTACTCCGCCCGTTGCTCGATCAGCTGCTCCACCTGGCGCGCCGCGTCCTCCACGAGCTCGCGCACCGTGGCGTCCGGCTCCCGGAAGCGCGCCAGCACGTACTTGGCCACCAGCTCCGGGTCGGTGGTGTCCGGCCGGCCCACGCCCGCCCGCACGCGATGGAAGTCCGGGCTGCCCAGCCCGTCCCGCAGCGACTTCAGCCCGTTGTGACCCCCGGTCCCGCCGCCCAGCCGGGCCTCGGTGCGGCCGAACGGGAAGTCGATCTCGTCGTGCACCACCACGATGCGCTCCAGCGGCACGCCGAGCGAGCCGCGGGCGGGGCCCACCGACCGACCGGCGTCGTTCATGAACGTCTGCGGCAGGAGGACCCCGACCCGGGGGCCGCCGGGGCGGATGCGCCCGTCGGTGTAGAGGCCGCCGTACTTCGACTTGGCACGCGGCAGCTCCCAGCGCGTGGCCAGCAGGTTGGCCACCTCGAAGCCCACGTTGTGGCGGGTGCGCTCGTACTCGCGGCCGGGATTGCCCAGCCCGACTATCAGCCAGTCCACGCGGCCGCCGGGCTCTTCGCCCTCGCGCCGGCGCCGGAAGAGGCTCAGGAGTCTCCGCCGCCGCCTTCGGGCTGGGCCTCGCCCTCGGCGGGCGCCTCGCCCGCGGGCTCGCCCACGGCTTCGCCGGCCTCGGCCTCGCCCTCCTCGCCCACCAGCTCGGTCTCCTCCTCCACCTCGGGCTCCTCTTCCTCCTTGGGGATCGTGATGGTGGCGATGATCGTGTCGTCGGGATCGTCGAGGAACGTGACTCCATCGGGCGCGTCGATCTCGGAGAGGTGCATGGTGGCCGCCGCCTCCATCCCGGACACGTCGACCGTGACCTGCTCCGGGATGTCGGTGGGCAGAGCCTCGATGTTCAGCTCGCGGGTGACGTGCTCCAGCACGCCGCCCTCCTTGGCGCCCGGAGCCTCCTCCGCGCCGACCAGCTCGACGGCGACGGTGGACTGGATCTTCTCGTCGAGCCGGACCTCGAGCAGGTCGAGGTGAACGATGTCGTCGCGGACCGGGTGGCGCTGCTGGTCCTTGACGATCACCGGGAGCGACGTGCCGCCGTCGACCTCGAGGTCGAGGACGGCCGATCCGCCCAGCAGCGCGGTGCGCAGGTCGCGCGCGCCAACCTTGAACGCCGTGCACTTGCCCTCGCCGCCCCCGTACACCACGCCCGGCACGTAGCCGGCCCGGCGCAGCCGGCGGGTGGCCCGGGAGCCGCGCTCGGGCCGCTCCTGGACCGAAAGTGTTGGACGCTTGGACGAAGCCACGACGGCGCGTGAGTCTAGCGGTAGGCTGGCTGCGCGATGGCGGGCAAGGACGACTCCATCCCCACTGGCCGAGTGGCCCGGACGGCCAAGGTCGGCACCGTGATCGGCACCCAGGGAGCACGCTACGCGGGCACCCGGGCCGCCAACGTCGTGCGCTCGAAGGAGCGCGCCACCGAGCAGCTGGACAAGCGCCATCTGGAGGCCGCCGAGCGCATGGTGGACACGCTCGGCACGATGAAGGGCGCGGCGATGAAGATCGGCCAGCTGGCGTCGTTCATCGACACCGAGTTCCTGCCGCCCGAGTACCGCGAGCTGTACCAGGAGAAGCTCGGGGCGCTGCGCACCTCGGCGCCCCCGATGGCCTGGGACAAGGTCTCGGGCGTGCTGGAGGAGGAGTGGGAGTCGCCGGTCGAGGAGCTGTTCGAGGACTTCAGCCAGGAGGCGGCGGCCGCGGCTTCGATCGGCCAGGTGCACCGCGCCACGCTGCCGGACGGCCGCCAGGTGGCCGTGAAGATCCAGTACCCGGGCGTGGCCTCGGCGCTGCGGGCCGACATGCAGAACGCGGGGCTGATCCTGCGAATGGCCAAGGCGTTGGCGCCCGGGCTGGACGCCAAGGCGGCCGCAGAGGAGCTGAAGGAGCGCGTGCTCGAGGAGCTGGACTACGAGTACGAGGCCCAGAACCAGCGCACGTTCGCGCGCGCCTACCGCGGTCACCCCTTCATCTACGTGCCCGACGTCGTCTCACGGCTGACCACGGAGCGCGTGCTGGTCACCGAGTGGGTGGACGGCCACGGCTTCGACGAGGTCAAGGCCCGCCCGCGGGAGGAGCGCGACCGCTTCGGCGAGATCGTGTTCCGCTTCTGCTTCGGCTCGATCTACCACCTGCAGCACTTCAACGCCGACGCGCACCCGGGCAACTACCTGCTGATGGACGACGGCAAGGTCGCCTTCATCGACTTCGGCATGACCAAGCAGCTGGACAAGGAGCAGATCGAGCTGGAGATCGCCGCGCTGGAGGCGATCTTCGACGACGACCCCGACCGGCTGGTCGGAGCCCTGCACGACCTTGGCTTCCTCCGCAATCCCAAGCGCGTCGACGCCGAGCGGATGATGGAGCACGTCAAGGCCGTGGGTGGCTGGTACATGGAGGATCGCGAGCTGACCGTGGACTCCGAGCTGGTGATGGGCGCGATCGCCGCGGTGACCGACCCGCGCTCGGACTTCTACGACGTGATGCGGCGCGAGAACCTGCCCGCCAACGAGCTGATGGGCCGGCGGATGGAGTCCGGCGTGCTGGCCGTGCTGGGCCAGCTGAACGCCACGCGCAACTGGTACCGGATCGGACGCGAGTGGTGGTTCGCCGAGGATCCGGCCACGCAGCTCGGCCACGAGGAGAGAGCGTTCTTCGAGTCGAAGGGCGAGCGGCCGGTGAGGAAGTTCGCGCACAGGTTGTAGTCCACGGACCGCTGGATGGTCCCGCTAGGGTCGCGGACATGAATCGAATAGAGACCGCACCGGCATCCGGCACCGCCGTCCTGACCGCGCAGGACGTGACCCGCCGCTTCGGCGAGGGGGCCACGGCGGTCGACGCGCTACGAGGGGTGTCGCTCGAAGTCGCCTCGGCGCGACTGACCGCCGTGATGGGGCCCTCGGGCTCCGGCAAGTCCACCCTGATGCACATCCTGGCGGGCCTCGACCGCCCGACGAGCGGGCGGGTGGCGATCGCGGGCACCGAGATCACCAACCTGGGCGACACCGACCTGACGCTGCTGCGGCGCGAGCGAATCGGCTTCGTCTTCCAGTTCTTCAATCTGCTGCCGATGCTCACGGCCGAGGACAACATCCTCGTGCCGCTCCGGATCGCGGGCGAGGAGCCGGATCGCGAGCGGTACGACGACCTGATCCGGAAGGTCGGCCTGGCCGACCGGCTGACGCACCGGCCGAGCGAGCTGTCGGGCGGCCAGCAGCAGCGGGTGGCCATCGCCCGCGCGCTGGTCTCGCGCCCCACGATCGTGTTCGCGGACGAGCCGACGGGCAACCTCGACTCGCGGACGAGCGCGGAGATCCTGGGGCTCCTCCGCGACGCGGTCGACGGCTACGGGCAGACGACGATGATGGTCACGCACGACCCCCAGGCCGCGGCCATCGCCGACCGGGTCCTGTTCCTGGCCGACGGCCGCGTGGTGCACGACGTCGGACAGTCCACGAGCGACGAGATCGTCCGGATCATGTCGGAGCTGAACGTTTGAGGCGGATCGCGCTCAAGGGGCTCCTGGCGCGCCGCGTCCGGACGTTCCTGACTGGGCTCTCGATCGTCCTGGGCGTGGCGATGGTCAGCGGCACCTACGTCCTGACCGACACGATCGAGCACGCCTTCGACAGCATCTTCAGCGGCTCCTACAAGAACACCAGCGTCGTGATCTCCGGCAAGCAGGTGGTCAAGCAGTCAGCCAGCGGGAACGCGACCATTCCCACCTCGCTCCTGCCCCGGGTGCGGCGCAACCCCGACGTTCTCGAGGCCGCCGGGGCGATCTTCTCGCTCGACGGCAAGTCGGACAGCGCCAAGCTGATCGACCACAAGGGCAGGTCGATCGGAACGGGCGGCGCGCCCAACTTCGCGTTCGGCTTCGACGGCCGCGACGCGCGCTTCAACCCCCTCAAGCTGACCACCGGCGCCTGGGCCGCCGGGCCGGATCAGGTCGTGATCGACAAGGGCACCGCCGACAACAAGCACTACCGCGTGGGCGACCGCATCGGGGTCTCCGCGCAGGGCCCGACCCAGACCTTCAAGGTCACGGGCATCGCCAGGTTCGGCAACGTCGACTCCCTCGGCGGCGCCACGATCGCGGTCTTCGACCTGGCCACCGCCCAGGCGCTGCTGCACAAGAACGGCCAGCTCGACTCCATCTTCGTCGCCGGGAAGGGCGGCGTGCCACCGTCCCGCCTGGTCAGCGAGATCCAGCCGCTCCTGCCCGCGACCGCCCAGATCAAGACCGCCGATCAGCAGGCCGCGGCCAACTCGAAGGACACGAAGGACGCGACCAGGTTCATCCAGTACTTCCTGCTGGCATTCGCGGCCATCGCCCTGTTCGTCGGCTCGTTCGTGATCTACAACACGCTCTCGATCACCGTCGCGCAACGGGCCCGGGAGTTCGCCACGCTGCGCACGCTGGGCGCCACGCGGCGCCAGGTCATGCGCTCGGTGCTCATCGAGGGCTTCGTGGTGGGCCTGGTGGCGTCGGTCACCGGCCTCTTCCTGGGGCTGGCGCTGGCCAAGGGGCTGAACGCGGTGTTCAACTCGCTCGGTCTGTCGCTGCCGCAGAGCGGGCTGGTGTTCAAGCAGCGCACCGTGATCGTGTCGCTGCTCTTGGGGACCTCGATCACAGTGCTGTCCAGCATCGCCCCGGCGCTGCGAGCCACGCGCGTGCCGCCGATCGCGGCGGTGCGCGAGGGAGCCGTCGTGGCGCCGTCGCGCGTAGGCCGCCGTGGCCCCATCGTGGGCGCGATCGCGATCGTCATCGCCGTCGCGGTGCTCGGGTACGCCACCTTCGGCGGCCTCCGCACGGGCAGCGCCATGGCGCTGATCGGCCTGGGCCTGCTGCTGGCGCTCGTCGCCATCGCGCTGAACGCGGCCGCGCTCGTGCGTCCGCTCGCCAGGGCGATCGGCCTGCCGGGCAGGCGCTACGGAGGCGCCGCCGGCCGGCTGGCCAGCGAGAACACCATGCGCAATCCCGCGCGCACGGCCAGCACGGCGGCCGCACTGATGATCGGGCTTGCCCTCGTCACGCTGGTCGCCACCCTCGGGAACGCGCTGCGCACCTCGGACAGGAACGCCATCAAGGGCCAGGTGTCCGCGGACTACGTGGTCACCTCCAAGAACGGGTTCGACCAGTTCGCCGCCTCGGCCGGCTCCGCCGCGGCGAGGGCTCCGGGCGTCCGGTTGGCCACGAGCGTGCGCGAGGACAGCGCGCGCGCCTTCGGGCGGGACCAGCGCGTGAACGGGATCGAGCCCGACTTCCCCAGGTTCTTCCACTTCCACTGGAACGCGGGCTCGGACGCCGTGGTGACCCAGCTTGGGGCCGATGGAGCGATCCTCGAGAAGGACTACGCCAAGAAGCACCACCTGGGCCTGGGCAGCCGGTTCAACATCACCACGCCCACCGGTAAACAGCTGACGCTGCGAGTGGCCGGCATCCAGTCGCCGCGGACGATCGAGAAGCTCGACCCGCTGGTCACGCAGCTCGTGATCTCCCAGGCCGCGTTCGACCGCGGATTCTCCCGGCCCAAGAACGCGCTCACGTTCATCCAGACGGGCGGCGAGAGTACATCCACCACCGCGGCGCTCAAGGGGACCCTGGCCAAGTTCCCCGACGCCCGCGTGTATACGCACGCGGCCTGGATCGACAAGCGCGGGTCCGGGCTGGACATCCTGCTCAACCTGCTCTACGTGCTGCTTGCACTGTCGGTGGTGGTCAGCCTCTTCGGGATGGTCAACACGCTGGTGCTCTCGGTGTTCGAGCGCACTCGCGAGGTGGGCATGCTGCGCGCGGTGGGCATGACCCGCCGTCAGGTGCGCCGGATGGTCCGGCACGAGAGCGTGATCACCGCGCTGATCGGCGCCGGCCTGGGCCTGCCGCTGGGCGTGGCCGTGGCCGCGCTCTCCACCCACGTGCTCTCCAAGGACGGGGTCAGCTTCGCCCTGCCGGTGGGCAGCCTGGTGGCCTTCACGATCGTCGCGATCGTGGCGGGCGTGCTGGCGGCGATCTTCCCGGCTCGGCGGGCGGCCAGGCTCAACGTCCTGGAATCGCTGGCGTACGAGTGATTAGAACAGCTGGTTCTCGCCGGCGAAGATCTCCGAGACGGAATCGTCGGTGAAAATCCTGCGAACAGAGTCCGTAAGGATGTCCGCGCAGGTGAGAACCCTGATGTTGTCCGGAGCATCGCGGCTGAGTGGCACGGTGTCCGTCACGACGATGCCCGCCAGCGGCGAGTCGGCCAGGGTCTGGAAGGCGTTGCCCGAGAAGATCCCGTGCGTGGCCACGGCGTACACCTCGCGGGCGCCCGAGTCGAGCACCGTCTGGGCGCCCGCGGCCAGCGTGCCGCCGGTGTCGATGATGTCGTCGACGATGACCGCGCGCCGCCCGACCACCTTCTCCTTGCCGATCACGTAGCCGATCTCGGCCACCTGCTGCGCGGGCCGCTCCTTCTCAAGGAGCGCGTAGTCCACGCCGACCTTCTGGGCGAACTTGCGGGTGAGCTTCACGCGGCCGGCGTCGGGCGCCACGATGACGAGGTCGCCGGGATCGTCCCCGAGCTGGTCCTTGACGAACTGGGTGAGGATGGGCATGGCGGTCATGTGGTCGACCGTCTTCGAGAAGAAGCCCTGCAGCTGGCCGGCGTGCAGGTCCATCGTGACCAGGCGGTCGATGCCGGCCGTCTCGAGGCACTTGGCCACGAGCCTCGCCGTGATGGGCTCGCGGGGCGCCGACTTCTTGTCCTGGCGCGAGTAGCCGTACCACGGCGCGACGGCGATGACGCGGTGCGCGGACGCGCCCACGGCGGCGTCGATCATCACGAGCAGCTCCCAGAGGGCGTCGTTGACGGTGAGCCCCGCGGCCTCGTTGCCCGCGATCGACTGGACGATGAAGAGGTCGGCCCCGCGGATGGACTCGCCGTAGCGGCAGTAGACCTCGCCGTCCGAGAACGTCTTGAGACCGGCATCCGTGAGCGCCAGCCCGAGCTTGTCCGCGATCTTGCCGCCCAGGTCGGTGCTGGCCCGCCCGGCGGCGACCATGAGCCGCTTGCCGGAGGGGATCTCCATGCTCTTGCCGAGCGCGGCGGATGTCTGCACCTCGACGCTCATTCGCGCGGTTCCCGGTCCTTCGTCGCCCAGCCTTCGATGACCTTCTGCGGGGGTCGCGAGATGCCCAGCGCACCGTCCGGCACGTCCTTCGAGATCACCGACCCGGCCCCAGTGTACGCCTCGTCCCCGACGCTGACCGGGGCAACCAGCGACGTGTGGATGCCGGTCTTCGCGCGCTTTCCGATCTTCGTGCGGTGCTTCTTGCGGCCGTCGTAGTTGGCGGTGATCGAGCTGGCTCCCAGGTTGGCCTCCTCGCCCACGTCGGCATCGCCCACGTAGGAGAGGTGCGGCACCTTGGCGCCCGCGCCGATGCGCGAGTTCTTGATCTCGACGAAGGTGCCGACCTTGGCCCCCTCGGCGATGTCCGCGCCGGGTCGCAGGTAGGCGAACGGGCCGATGGTGGCGCGGTCCGCGACGGCGCACTCGACCAGGACCGAATGGCTGACCGTGACCTCGTCGCCGAGCGTGGCGTCGGTCGCGGTCGTCTGGGGCCCCAGGGTGCAGCCGCGGCCGACGCGCGTGGCGCCGTGGAGGGAGACCCCCGGTCCGACGGTGGTGTCCTCGCCGATCTCCACGCCCGCGTCGATCGTCACCGTGTCCGGGGACGTGAACGAGACGCCGGCCAGGGCGTGCTGGCGCAGGAGCGCGCGGCGGGCGAGGGCTTCCGCCTCCATCAGGTCGGCGCGGGAGTTGATGCCGAACATGCTGAGGGTGTCCCGGGTCAGGTGCGGCACGACGCGCCGGCCGCGCTGGCAGAGCAGCGGCACAACGCCCGTGAGGTAACGCTCGCCGTGCTCCTCCGCGACGGCTTCGAGAGCGTCGAGCAGGTCGCGCGGCTCGAACGCGTACGTGCCGCCGTTGATCTCCCGGATGGCCAGTTCGTCCGGCGGCACGCCGTCGGGGTTCTTCGTCTCCACGATCCGGGCCACGGCCCCGTCACCGGACCGGACGATCCGGCCGTAGCCATCGGGATCCAGCTCCTCGGTGGTCAGGATGGTGGCGGCGGCCCCCTCGCGCCCGTGGGTGGCCACGAGCTCGCGAACGGCGTCTGCCGAGATCAGGGGATGGTCGCCCGAGAGGACGACGACCGTGTCCGATCCCTCGATCGCCTCGCGCGCCGCGAGGACCGCGGCGCCGGTGCCCTCTCCCTCGACCTGCTCGACGACCTCGACCCGTCCGTCCAGGGTCTCGGCCACGCCCTCCCCCGGCCTCGTGACGCACACGACGCGGGTGGCTCCGGCCTCGCGAGCGGCCTCGGCCACCCACAGCACCATCGCCCGGCCGCAGATCGGGTGGAGCACCTTGGGGAGCGACGAGCGCATGCGCGTGCCATGGCCGGCCGCCATGATCAGGACGGTCAACTCGGAAGCCATCGGGGTGCC
Source organism: Thermoleophilaceae bacterium (assembly GCA_034664185.1). GTDB lineage: Bacteria > Actinomycetota > Thermoleophilia > Solirubrobacterales > Thermoleophilaceae > AC-37. The sequence goes on along the minus strand of JAXDIC010000002.1, from coordinate 6,283 downwards.
CAGCGTAACGGTCGCGTACGAGCCCGCGGGGCGGCGAGCGGCCTGCGAGGCTGAATCTAGGCGAGCGCCGGCTGGGCTTCCGGGGTGGCGCCAGCGGGCCCGGGATGGGCCCGAACGACGCCCTCGAGGGCGTCGACGATCTCCGGATCGAACTGCGTGCCCGCGCAGCGGCGGAGCTCCGCCAGGGCGCCGTCGACCGTGCGAGCCGGCTGGTACGGGCGCTCGGACGTCATCGCGTCGAACGCGTCACAGGCGAACACCACGCGAGCTCCGATCGGGATGTCGTGGGCCGCCAGGCCGTCGGGGTAGCCGCTGCCATCCCAGCGCTCGTGCGACGAGCGCACGATCCGCGCGGCTGGGGCCAGCGAGGCCGCAGCGCCGACCACTCGTTGCCCGATGATCGTGTGTGTGCGCATGAAGCGCCACTCGTCCTCGTCGAGCGGGCCAGGCTTGGCGAGGATCTCCTTCGGCACCGCGATCTTTCCGATGTCGTGCAGCTCGCCTCCCAGCTTGAGTTGCTCGAGCTCCTCGCCCCTGATGCCCACGGCACGCGCCGTGGCCTCCGCGAGCGCACGCACGCCAGAGACGTGGCTACCCAGCTCGGGGCTCCGTTCCTGGAGCACGGCAAGCAGGACGTCCGCGCTCTGCCGGGGCGCCGACCTTCGACCGCCGTGCTTCTGGGCGTACATGCGGCGGTCGGCGAGTCCAAGCAAGGCGCTGCTGTCGGTGGCCTCCAGGCCGATGACCGCTGTTCCGAACGACGCCGTGACCTCGAAGCCATCCCCCCGCTGCGACAGGCCCGCGACGATCCGGGCGGCTGTGGCGTGGGCGGCCTCGGGCTCGGAGATCGGGACGAGCGAGCAGAACTCGTCGCCGCCCATCCGGTACGCCCTGGCACCCTCCGGGAGTATGCGGGCGAGAACCTCGCCGATGCGCATGAGCAGAGAGTCGCCAGCCGCGTGGCCGTAGGTGTCGTTGTATGTCTTGAAGCCATTCAGGTCGAACAGCACGAGCATCTCGAGTCCGTCCGGGTCGCCGGAGGTCGCCTGCTCGAGATCGGTCAGCAGTCGCCGGCGGTTGGACAGGCCGGTGAGCGGGTCGGTTTCGGCATCGATGCGGCTCGAGCGCAGCATGCGGTGGTTGTCCGAGAAGGTGAGCGCCATGCGCACGATGACCACGGCGAGCGCGAGCGACGCGAGGGCAAGGGCGAGCACGTTGAGATTTGCGAGAGCGACGTAGACCATGGTGCCAAGTGCCGTCAGCCCCGCGATCACCGGCAGAACCAGCGTGCGGACACCCTCGAACGCGCGCGTCGTCAGCTCCCGCTCGGGCGCCCAAGCCGCGAACGCGACGAGCATGGCCGCCGCGAGCCAGCCGGCATCGACGATCGTGCCGACCTTGTACGTGCCCGCGGCGTTCTGGACCAGGAAGAACCCGTCCGTGACGGTAAAGGCGACGAAGCCGCACGCCAGGAGCATCCAACGTGCCCCCAGCCGCCATGAGTTGAGCGCGCAGACCGCGACCACGAGCGCGAGCAGCACCAGGTCGCCAACCGGATAGGCGAGATTGGTGAGCAGCGTGGGCAGCGACGAGCCCTTGACGCCGGTCAGGACCGCCTGGACCACCACGGCCCCGCAGACGGAGCTGACCGCGAGCGCGGCGATCACGCCGTCGAGCCACAGCCCGGCGTCCGTCTTGTGCACCCGGCGCCGCGCCAGCAGCACGAGCGCGATGTAGACAGGCGGGTAGATGCCAAGCCAGAGCCCGTCGGCTACGGACGGGATAGGCAGCGGATCGACGTTGATCAGGAAGATCGAGTAGTAGACGTTGCCGGCGGCCCAGGACGTCATGCCCAGGCCGATCAGCGCCCATGCCCAGCGGTCCTCGCGGCCCGCGAACGCGCGCCACACGCATGCGGCCGCGCAGACCAGGACGATCGCGTCGTTGATCCACTTCTGGAAGAAGTCGTGGAGGTTGGCGCCGCCCAGCAGTCCGAGAGCATGCAGCGAATAGCCGGCGAGCATGAGCACGCACGACCAAAGCGCGAGGCGCAAGAGGAAGGGCTTTCGCAGGGCCATCTCTAACTATTTCGACTCGCGAGTCGGAGTCGCTATGCACGCTACGAGGTAGTGCGCACCTATCCTCCAGGCCAGTTTGGGGGGTCGTCTAGTTGGTAGGACGCCGGGTTTTGGTCCCGGAAAGGGGGGTTCGAGTCCCTCCCCCCCAGCTCTCTCCGGCGAGACGCGCCGCCAATAGCCTGTCGGCATGGATCCAGAGCCGAAGGGGGCGCCCCTCAAGGTCTGCCGGCACTGCTCGGTCGCCTCGCACACCGCGGCCGAGTCCTGCCCCGCGTGCGGCAAGCCCTACCGTCGCCGGCCTCCGTTGCCGCCGCGCTGGCTCGCGGCCGTCCTGATCGTCGCGCTGGCCTTCGGGATCGGATACGGGGTGCGAAAGCTCGCGCAGGGCGACACCGGAGGCGGAGGTGGAGGTGCGACGTCACCGGCCGCCGTGGCCGCGAGGATCGGAATCCCGCGAGCCGCGGCTCGGGCCGTGCCGACCGGGACCGCCCTGCCTCAGGTCGTGGCCCGGTTCCAGGGCAAGCGCTACGTGACCGCCCGCGACCCGCGCACCCGTCTGCCGTGCGTGGTCTACCTGCTGACCGACCAACCCGGCACGGCCTGGCAGTTCTGCTTCCAGAAGGGCAAGCTCAGCCTGAGCTCGCCGGCGAGTCGCTAGAACCCGGGCGACTCAGGCGAGCGGCGGCTCAGCGGTCCGGCTCGTCGCTGGGAACCTGGCCCGCCTCGGCTCCCGGCTCGCTGGCCGGGCCGCGCGGGGGCATGATCCCCAGCACGCGCATCGCCTTGAGCCCCAGGCCCAGCCGCTCGCGCCCGTCGGTGGAGCCCACGTCGAGCCCGGTCAGCTCGCGCACGCGCTCGAGGCGGTAGCGGATGGTGTGGCGGTGCGTGAACAGCTTCTCCGAGGTGCGCGCCACGCTGCCGTCCTCGTCAAGGAACGTCTCGAGCGTGCGCACCAGCTCTGTCTCGTACTGCTCGTCGTAGGCCACGAGCGGGGCGATCGTCTCCTCGTGGAAGCGGTGCAGCTCGGCCGCGTCGTCGGTGAGCGCCGGTAGGAGGAGACGGTAGGCGCCGGTCTCCTCGAAGGCCAGGAAGCTCTCGCGCCGTGTCTCCGCCACGTTGGCCGCCAGCACGGCCTCGGCGCCGGCGCGGTGGATGTCGACCGCGTCGCTGGCCGGGCGGCTGACCGCCACCGCCAGCTCGTACCCCGACAGCCCGCGCTCCAGCTCGCGGTGCACGGCGTCTGCCACGCGCCGTGGCAGCTCAGGGTCGGTGGCCGGCACCACCACGACCAGCTCACCGGCGGTCTCCCGCGAGGCGACGTGCGGGCTGCGCCCGGCGGTCAGCTCGACGGACGCCGGGAGCGACGACGGCGCCGCCGCGCGGGCCGCGCGCTCCACCAGCCCCAGGACCCGCGCGCGCCAGTCGCCCTCCTCGGGCACGTTGGGGTGGGCGCGGGCCACGACCACCCCAGCGCCGGCGCTCAGGTCGGCGCCCAGCTCGTGCCCGCGGGCGACGATGTTGTCGCGGTCGGTGACGCGGCGCTCGAGCAGATCCCCGAGGAAGCCGGAGACCGCGGCCTCGCTGGCGCGCTCGGGAGCCCGCGCGCGCTCGATCTCGAGCGCGATCAGGGTGCCGACCATTCGCACGAGGGCCGGCTCCGGCGGGCGCCCGCGCGCCCGGTATCGAAGCTCCCCCACCGTCGAGTCGGCCACGCGCAGCTCCAGAACCTCGCGACCCGCGGTCCCCGTCATCACCGCGCGCTCGTCGTCCGGCGAGCGGCAGGCGACGGCGAGCACGCTGCCGGTACGGTCGAGCACGACGACGCTGGCGTCGAGGGCACGCTCGGTCGCGCGCGCCACCTCGGGTAGCCCGGAGCCGGCCTCGACCGCGGCCGAGACATCGCCGAACGCGTCCAGGAAGCCGCTGCCGCTCGGCGGGTCGATCTTCTGCGCCGACTGGAGCTTCTGCGCCATTTTCCAATTCTAGGTCGCGCCTGGCGCGCGAAGGCTCGGGTCAGCGGCCGTTGACGTACAGGTACAGCACTCCTACGCCGATCCCGACCCCCGCTCCCACCAGGGAGGCGAGGATGAACAGCGAGAGGAAGCCCGCGGCCACGCGCTCCCACATCCGCCCGTACGAGCTCCAGGCAGGGGCGAAGATGAACACCGCGTAGCCGACCAGCGTGACCGCGCCGGCCAGGATGAGGGAGATCTGCGTGGGAGACAGGTGGGACATGGATCGCGAATTGTTGCGCAGCCGCGCGACGTCAGCCTAGAAGCGCCGCCACCGTGGCGTCCGGCACCGCGGCCGCCGCCTCGCGGGCCGCGGCCGGGGTCGCGAAGACGCCGAACACGGTGGGGCCCGATCCGCTGACGCGTGCCGCGAGCGCCCCGTGAGCGAGCAGCTGGGCTTGGGTCGTCTCGAGCTCTGGGCGCAACGACAGCGCCGCCGTCTCGAGGTCGTTGTCCATCGCCCGGGCGAGCTGCTCGAGCGGCAGCTGCGCCATCGTCCGCACGGCCGCGCTGTCGAGCCCCTGGCGCGTTGCGCCGATGCGGTCGGCCTCCGCGTACACCTCGCGCGTCGCCAGCCCGTGCGGGGCCGGCACGAGGACGAGGGTCATCGGAGGGAGCCGGATCGGCTCGACCAGCTCGCCGGCCCCGCTGACCAGCGCGTGGCCGGGCTCAACCTGGCTCGGCACGTCCGAGCCCAGACCGGCGCCCAGCCGCCGCAGCTCGACGACGTCGAGCGAAGCGCCGGCCAGCTCGTTGGCGGCGCGCAGCACCGCGGCGGCGTCGGCGCTGCCGCCGCCCAGCCCGGCCGCCACCGGTATGCGCTTCTCGATCTGGACTCGCAGCGGCGGCGGCTGGCGCGGCGCGGCGTTGCGGAACGCGACCAGCGCGGACGCGGCCAGGTTCGGTCCCTCGATGGGCACGCTGCACTCGACCTCGTCGCGGCCGGACGCGGACGGCCCGACCGTCACGGCGTCGGCCAGGTCGACGGAGGCGAACAGCGAGCACAGCTCGTGCAGCCCGTCGGCGCGCGGCTGGCCCACGTGGAGCACCAGGTTCACCTTGGCGGGCGCCGACTCCTGCACGGTGGTCCGCGCGGCGGGGCTCACCGGGCTGCGAGGGAGGCCAGGCGGTCGCGACCGAGCAGCTCGGCCAGCTGGGCGAACTCGCGCGGGGACAGGCGCTCGGCGCGCGCGTCGGCCGGCTGGCCCATCTGTGTGAGTGCGGCCCGCGCGGCGTCGCGCAATCCCGGCTCCGCGCCGGCGGCCAGAGCCAGCGATCCCCCAAGCGCCTTGCGACGGTGGGCGAAGGCGGCGTGCACGAGCCGGCTCACCTGCGGATCCGGCGCGGCACCGGTGCGACGGAGGACCGCGAGCGCCGACTCCACGCGCGGCGCGGGGTGGAAAACGGCGGCCGACACCCGCCGCTCGACGCGCACCTCGCACGCCAGCTGCGCCAGAACGGACGTGGCGCCGTACGTCTTCGACCCCGGCGGCGCGGCCAGCCTCTCAGCCACCTCGCGTTGGACCATCGCGACCCAGAGCCGCGCGTCCGGCAGCTCCTCGATCGACTTCAGGATCACGGTGGCCGCGACGCCGTAGGGGAGGTTGGCCACCACCTTGGTCGGCGCCGGCCGGAGCTTGCGGAGGTCCAGCCGCACGGCGTCCGCCAGGTGCAGCGTGGCGTTGTCGTAGGGGCCGAGCGCGTCGGCCAGCGCAGGCTCGAGCTTGCGGTCGACCTCCACGACGTGCACATGGCCCACCCGCGCCGCCAGGTACTCGGACAGCACACCCAGGCCTCCGCCGACCTCGAGCACCACGTCGCCGGGGTCGAGCTCCGCGAGCCGTCCGATCACGTCGAGGATGTTGTCGTCGATGAGGAAGTTCTGGCCCAGCTCGCGGTTCGGGCGGACGTCGAACTGCCGCAGGCGCCTGAGGCTGCCCTGGCTCACCACCCGAACACGCGCGCGGCGGTGCGCTCGACCGCGGCCTCCAGCTCGGCGTACTCGACTCCGCGCAGCTCGGCCACGTGCCGCGCGGTGGCCACCACGTTGGCCGGCTCGTTGGGCTTGCCGCGCACCGGCTGCGGCGCCAGGTAGGGCGAGTCGGTCTCGACCATGAGCAGCTCCGCCGGAATGTCGCGGGCGGCGGCGTGGAGGTCGGTGGCCTTCGGATAGGTGACGTTGCCCGCGAAGGA